>QCQK01000001.1 GCA_003209565.1 Prochlorococcus sp. AG-449-J16
TACATGTGATGGGGCTTTTTATAAAAATAGAGAAGTTGCAGTTGTTGGAGTGAACAAGGAGGCAATTGAAGAGGCAACTGTTTTAACTAAATTTGCATCAACTGTTCATTGGATTACATCAAGTGATCCTAAATCAGATAATGAAGAAGCTATGGAATTGATGGATAATTCAAATATAAAACATTGGAGTAGGACAAGATTATTGGAAATATTGGGTGATGATATGGGTGTTAATGGGGTTGTTGTAAAAAATAAGCAACAAGAAAATCCTATCAATTTAAATTTAGATGGAGTGTTTGTCTACATGAGTGGTTCAAAGCCCATTACTGATTTTTTAGGGGATCAAATTGCTTTAAAAGAAGATGGAGGAGTTATTGTTGATGACTTTATGTCTACAAACTCTGATGGAGTATGGGCTATTGGAGATATAAGAAATACACCCTTTAAGCAAGCTGTTGTTGCAGCTTCTGATGGTTGTATTGCCGCAATGTCAATTGATAGATATTTAAATAGTAGAAAAAATATAAGGGTAGATTGGATTCATTCTTAAAAAATATTTCTTCTTAAATTTAAAGGGGTGTCGCTTCAGAAATATATGCGACTCCTCCGTAATAGCTCAAATCATCTCTGATGTTATCTCTCATTTTATCTATTAATTCTTGCTCACAAAAAACAATTACATGAGCATTTGCTCCTAATCCTGTAAATTCCATATCTTCAGTAACAACTCTCTCAGGCCCTCTGCCTGTAGCGTGTTTCATAACTGTATATCCAGGAACATTAGCCTTTTCTAATGTTTTAATGATTGCATCTAGTTCTCTTTCACTAAATATCAAGTCTAATCTTTTCATTTTTATAAAGGGGAAAGTGGGATAATTGTATTTACTAAACTCATATATATGGGAATGCCGAGAACTATGTTGAATGGGAAAGTTAGACCTAGTGTAGTTGAAATATAATAACTAGATTTAGCTTCTGGAACTGTCATCCTCATAGCTGCAGGAACTGCTAAATAAGAGGCGCTTGCACATAAAACCACAAATAAAAGTGCGTTGCCAGGTCCTAAAGATAAAATTCTTGCAACGAAAACACCAATAAATGCGTTAAATAAAGGCATAAAAATGGCAAAGCCTATCAAGAACGAACCCGCATTCTTCAGCCTCGGCAATCTTTGAGCAGCGACTATTCCCATATCTAACAAGAAGAAGCATTCTGCTCCATAGAATAGTTGTCCAGTAAAAGGCTCCATTTTTGCAATTCCTGAGGGATTACTTGAAGCAGTGAGAAATCCTACAATCAAGCTTGAGAGCAATAAATAAACTGATCCATTCAAAAGTGATTCGTGCAATATTGCGCTTAGATGCATTTTTCTTGATTTTGGTCTATTTTTGGGAGCTGCAAATTTAACAAGTAATAATCCAACAATTATTGCAGGAGATTCCATTAAAGCTAAGGCGCCAACCATAAAACCATCAAAAGCTATTTTTTGACTTTCCAAAAAACTTTCTGCAGAAATAAATGTTACAGCACTAATTGAACCGTATGCTGCAGCTATTGCGGCTGAATTAAAGACATCAAACTTATATCTTAAAATTAAAAAACCAATCAATGGGATTACAAGTGACATTAGTATTGCAGCGCTTAAAGTAGGCAATACCTGATCTGTAAACCCACTTTTCTGTATCTCTATACCTCCTTTAAACCCAATAGCTAGGAGAAGATATAAAGAGAAGAGTTTAGGTAATGGTGCTGGTATTTCTAAATCAGATTTAAAGAGTACTGATATTGCTCCAATCAAAAAGAAAAGAACTGGTGGGGCTAATACATTTTGCAGAATTGGATTTATTTCCATAGAAAACTAGGCTAATTCATTTAGAGCAGTTTCTAAAGCTTCTTTTCTTGTTTCAATAATGCCTTCAACTCCAAACTTAGCTAATCTATCTTTTACTTTTTCATTTGCTCCAGCAACAAATGCTTTTCTGGAATTATTTTTTGCCTCTTGCATCATATCCTCTATTGCAAGGGTCGCCGTAACTCCAAGTCTTGGTACATCAGTGATATCTAATATCAAAACCTTGTAGTTTCTTACTAGCATCATTCTCTCAGATATACCTTTAGCTGCTCCAAAACTTAGTGGTCCTTTTAATCTAAACAACATTACTTCTCCTGAACATCTATCTAAAAGTGCTTTTTCATCAGCTGGCAGTGCATTTTTTCCTTGATCATCCTCTGATAAAGGATTATCCTCATCCATACCCTCTAATTGAGTTTCTGTTATTGAATCAATAGTGAGCATATTTGCTATGAATACACCGACTAAAACCGCCCAAATTAAATCCCAAAAAACAGTCATTAAAAGTACTCCGTACATTACTACTGATGTTTTTAAAGATAATTTGTGAGCCCTCCTCAAAAATCCCCAATCAATAATATCCAGGCCTACTTTTATAAGAATTCCTGCTAGCAATGCAGTTGGTATTTGCTCAGCTAGAGGTCCTGCGCCAACTAAAACTATCAATAACACAACAGAGTGAACCATGCCAGAAATTGGAGTTGAGCCTCCAGATTTAACATTTATAACTGTTCTCATGGTTGCTCCTGCTCCAGGTAAACCTGAAAACAGACCTGCAACAGCATTTCCTATTCCTTGACCAATGAGTTCTCTATCAGAATTATGTTTTGTTTGAGAGATATTGTCTGCCACTAAAGATGTTAGTAAGGAATCAATCGCGCCAAGTACCGCTAGTACTAATCCTGCTTTGAAAATAATTGGGAAATATTGATTAAAGCTTGGGAAATTTAAAGAGGGAACTCCCCTTGGAATTTCTCCAATTCTATCAATAGACCCATCTCCAAAAATTAATATTGATATTGGGGTAACTATCAGTAGGGCCAAGAGAGGAGAAGGAACCCACTGGCTAATTTTCCTTGGGGTAAGAAATACTATACCTAGTGTCATTATTGCTACTCCAATAGCAGCACCATTAGGCTGGAAATTTGAAAATACTGTAGTTAAAGATTCAACTACTCCACCTCGAGTGCTAATTCCAAGTAATGGTCCAATCTGAAGAGCAATGATTATAACTCCAATACCAGACATGAATCCTGAAACAACAGAATATGGAACTAAAGTAATGTATTTACCCAGTTTTAAAATTCCAAATAATATTTGCAGTAAGCCGCCAATTACTACCGCTGCCATAACTAAAGGTAAAATTTGCCCTGCAGAAAGATCTCTTGGAACCCCTACTGCAGCTAAACCTGCTACTACTCCTGCAACAGTTACACTCATGGGACCGGTAGGTCCACTAACTTGAGCAGGTGTACCGCCAAATAATGCTGCTAAAAAACCAACTACTACCGCTCCATATAGTCCATAAATTGCTCCGCCAGGTCCTAACGCAGCATTACCAAAAGCAAGAGCGAGAGGTAAAGCCACTACCGCGGCTGTTATGCCTCCAAGAATATCGCCTCTTACATTTTTCAGATGAAATCCATTAATTATTTTCAAAGATGCTCTCCTTAAAATAAATACTCAACTAGAAGATATTATCTCTTAATGACGTAAATTTGTGAAAAATGAAGTTTGTGCAAAATATTTTTGTAACTTTTTTCCCTTAATAGATAAATTTTAGTTAATTTTCTGAACAAAAGTAATCTCTGATTGATTTAGGTGTGAGGCAAGCGATTAATGTATTAGATGAGTATTTTCAACTAAAATTATATTCAAATGAATTCGATTATTCGTCCTAGAAGATTAAGAAGAACTGAGGCAATTAGAGAAATGGTTAGAGAAAACCATCTAAAGGCATCAGACTTTATATATCCATTGTTTATTCATGAAAAAGATATTAAAGAGGAAATTTCAGCAATGCCCGGTACTTATAGATGGGATATTAATGGCTTAATAAAGGAGGTTATAAGGGCATGGGAATTGGGAATAAGGTGTGTGGTTCTTTTCCCAAAAATTAATGATAGCTTAAAGACTGAAGATGGAGCAGAATGTTTAAATGAAGACGGTTTAATACCTAAAGCTATTCGAATATTAAAAAAAGAGATCCCGGAAATGGCGATAATGACAGATGTTGCCTTGGACCCATACTCTTGTGATGGTCATGATGGATTAGTTGATGAAACTGGAAAAATATTGAACGACGAAACAATCGAAATTTTAAAAAAACAAGCTTTAACACAAGCAAGAGCTGGCGCAGATTTTATTGGCCCTAGCGACATGATGGATGGGAGAGTTGGAGCGATTAGAGGTGCTCTTGATAGTCAAGGATTTAGTAATGTAGGTATTATTAGTTACACAGCAAAATATTCATCTGCTTATTATGGACCATTTAGAACTGCTTTAGATTCGGCTCCTAGAGGAAATAGTAAGAAAATAATTCCAGATACTAAGTCTACATATCAAATGGACCCCGCTAATTCAAAAGAGGCTTTAATCGAATCTGCATTGGATCAGTATGAAGGAGCTGATATTTTGATGGTAAAACCAGGAATTTCATACTTGGATATTGTTTATAGATTAAGCACTTTCTCAAATAAACCTATTGCTGCATACAACGTTAGTGGGGAGTATTCCATGGTGAAGTCTGCTGCTATGAAGAACTGGATTAACGAAAAAGATATTGTTTTAGAAACATTGCTTAGTTTTAAAAGAGCAGGAGCAAAATTAATACTTACTTATCATGCTTGTGATGCATCTCAATGGTTGCAGGATACTTAAAAACTCATTATTAACAAAAATTTGTTTTATTCTTAGATAAGTAATAGATTAACTGCTTTGTTTTGAAGTTTTCACAAGGAGTAAATAGGATTGGTCACATTGCACTTAGAGTAGAGAATCTCGAAAGGGCGAAATCTTTTTATATTAAGTTGGGTATGAATTTAGTTTGGGACGATAAAGATTGGTCTTATTTAGAAGCTGGTAAAGGGAAAGATGGTCTAGCATTGTTAGGCCCTAGCTACAAAGCTGCGGGACCTCACTTTGCTTTTCATTTTGAAAATAAAAAAGAAGTGGAAAATATTCAAAATGATTTAAAGAATTCTGGTGTAAAAGTTGGTCCTTTACATGAACATAGAGATGGAACAGCATCTTTTTATATGAAGGATACTGAAGGAAACTGGCTCGAGATGCTTTATGTTCCTCCTGAAGGGATTCAATCTAATGTTTGATTCTTTTTTTTTGTATGCCAGAGAAAAGTTATTCTAAAAAATCATATCCAGATAACACCTTAGAAGAAGAATCTATAAACCTTTTAGAGTGGAATTCATTAAAAATGCATTTATCTTCATTCGCCTCAACGGAAATGGGTAAACGAGCAATTTTAGGTTTTGGTATTCCTTCAAAATACGAAGCCTCTAAAAGACTGTTGAATGAAACTGTTGAGATAAATGAGCTAGAAAATAATTTAGATAAATCAATTAGTTTTTCTGGTGTTTTTGATATTAGTAGAAATATTGAAATTTGTTCCAAGGGAGGTGTAATTTCATCTTCTGAATTATTAGAAATAGCGAAAACAATTGCTGCAGCAAGAAATTTAAAAAAAATCTTATTAGATTTTGAAGAAAGGCCTTATATTTCATCATTTACAAAAAATTTAATTGACCATCAGAATATCGAAACGATTTTTAAAAAAGGTATTGAATCTAATGGAAGGATTTCAGACAATGCAAGTAATGAACTATCCATTCTTAGAAAAGAATTATTATCTAAGAAACTTGAAAGAAAAATATTAGTTGAGAAATTTATTCAAAAGAATTTAGCATATTTGCAAGATACTACTATTGGCGATCGATATGGTAGGCCTGTTTTAGCAATCAAAGTTAATTACTTAGATAAATTTAAAGGCATAATTCATGACTCTTCATCCTCAGGAAATACAGTATTTTTTGAGCCTGAAAGTGTAGTTATTAAAGGTAATAAGATTGCTTCTTTAGAGGCTAGGATCACAGCAGAAGAATTTAAATTACTAAAGAAATGGTCCCAAGTTGTTAGTGATAATTCAGAAAGTCTTATTGAAATGGCATCCATTTTATTGAGATTAGAAAATGCTCTAACTCGTTCAAGATATTCGAAATGGATTGGAGGCAAAACTCCAACCTTTGATAAAAATCCTATTATTTCTTTAATTGGTTTTTCTCATCCGTTATTGATTTGGGAACATAAGAAAAAAGGAGCTCCTCCCCCAGTGGCTGTCGATTTTCACATAAATAGAAATATTAAGGTTGTAGCTATTACAGGTCCAAATACTGGAGGTAAAACGGCAGCTTTAAAAGGTTTGGGTTTGTCTTTACTTATGGCTAGAGCGGGATTATTGATACCCTCAACTAATAACCCTATTATCCCTTTTTGTCCAAATATATATGTAGATATAGGAGATAATCAATCACTAGAAGAAAATTTATCTACCTTTAGTGGGCATATATCCCGCATAAAAGAGATATTGGATTCACTTGATAATAAGAAAGGATTATCTGTTGTTTTGTTAGATGAGATTGGATCTGGTACAGATCCTCTTGAAGGAAGTGCTCTTGCGATGGCTTTATTAAAAGAATTTGCAAATAAATCTGATATCACTTTAGCAACTACACATTATGGAGATATTAAGGCTCTAAAATATAATGACTCAAGATTTGAAAACGTATCAGTTGCCTTTGATGAGGATTCATTGAAGCCAAAGTATATACTCAACTGGGGTATTCCTGGGAGAAGTAATGCTTTGTCAATTTCAAAGAGAATTGGTCTCGATGAAAGCATACTTAATGAAGCTGCAAATTATCTAAAGCCAAAAGAGGTTGATAATATTAACAGTATTATTAAAGGACTTGAGGAAGAGAGGATTAAGCAACAAAATTCTGCAGAAGCGGCTGCAGAACTGATTGCAAGGACCGAAATATTACATGATGAACTGAAGAGAAATTATGAATATCAAAAAATAAATGCTGAAAAAATCCAAGAAATTGAAAGGTCTAAATTATCAAAACATATTGTTTCCGCAAAAAAAGAGGTAATAGATTTGATTAAAAAATTAAGAGATAAAAATGTTAATGGAGAGGATACGAGAATTATTGGAAAAAGATTAAAGGAAATTGAGACGGAACATTTAACCCAAAAAAAATTTGAAAAGTCAATATCATGGAATCCTCAAATAGGCGATTTTGTGAAAATTAAAAGTCTTAATAGTACGGGACAAATTGTAGATTTAGATAAAAAAGTTGGTTTTTACGAAGTTAAATGTGGTGCATTCAGAAGCACATTATCTGTGAATGACTTTGAAGGTATTAATGGTGAAAAGCCTAATTTAAAAAGATCAAAAATTGAGATCAACTCTACAAGAGAAGATTTTTCTTTTTCTAAAATTAGAACGAGTAAAAATACAATTGATGTAAGAGGGCTAAGAGTTCATGAAGCCGAAATAATTATTGAGGAAAAAATTAGAAAATTTCATGGACCACTATGGATTGTTCATGGAATTGGAACAGGGAAATTAAAAAAAGGACTAAGAAATTGGTTATCAGGTTTAAATTATGTTGATAAGATTGAAGACGCTGCCAACAACGAGGGTGGACCTGGTTGCAGTATTGCGTGGATTAAATAAAATTTAATAATACCTAGAAAACAATTTAATAAGCGTATTAAGTGCAATTTATTGATCAAGCAATCATTATTCTAAAAGCTGGAAAAGGTGGAAATGGAATAGTTTCATTTAGGAGAGAAAAATTCGTTCCTGCAGGAGGACCTTCGGGGGGTAATGGCGGCAGAGGGGGTTCAATAATTTTGATGGCTGATAATAATCTGCAAACATTATTAGATTTCAAATTCAAACGCGAAATAATTGCTGAAGATGGATGTAAAGGAGGTCCTAATAAGATGTCTGGTGCTTCAGGCGATGATACAATCCTTAAAGTCCCCTGCGGTACAGAAATAAGGGATATTAAAACCGGCATTATCCTAGGAGACTTAACTAAAGATAAAGAGAGTTTAACTATTGCCATTGGAGGAAGAGGTGGACATGGTAATGCTTACTATTTAAGTAATCAAAATAGAGCCCCAGAATCATTTACTGAAGGTAAAGATGGTGAGATATGGGAGGTTCAATTAGAACTTAAACTCCTTGCAGAAGTTGGGATTATAGGCCTCCCAAATGCAGGGAAAAGTACTTTGATTTCCGTTTTATCATCTGCTCGTCCAAAAATCGCAAACTATCCTTTCACAACTTTGATACCTAACTTAGGTGTAGTGAGAAAAATAGATGGGAACGGTTGTCTTTTTGCGGATATTCCTGGATTAATATCAGGGGCTGCTGACGGAGTAGGCTTAGGGCATGATTTTTTGAGGCATATCCAAAGAACGAAGATACTTATACACTTAATTGATTCAATTGCAGAAAATCCTATTCATGATTTTGAGATAATTGAGAAGGAATTAAAAAAATATGGGAAAGGTCTTTTAGATAAGGAAAGGTTAATAGTATTAAATAAAATGGAACTTGTAGATGATGATTATTTGAAAATAATCATAAAAAAGTTAGAAGATTTATCCAAAAAGAAAGTTTTAGTTATTTCTTCATCTTTAAAAAAAGGTTTATCTTCACTGCTTTCTGAAGTTTGGAAAAGGATCTAACTTAAATTTAAAATTTTTTTGTTGATAAATATACTTGATTTAGTAGTGAAAATTAGCCATAAATAAGATACTTCTTTAAACACAATATGAATTTCTACAGCTGTTTTGATGAACAAGGAAAAATAATAGCCAGATGTCAAACCATTCAAGATATTGAGGTTCTGAAGAAAATGGGAAGACCAATTGTGGAGGTCAAAGAAATGAAAAATGAGGAGTCGGTTGTATGTTCTTTAACGGGTAGTCCATCTGACTTTAATAGAGATTACTAATAATAATTTAATTAATAAAAAAAAGGGCTTTTTAAGCCCTTTTTTTGTTACTTTATGCTTTAAAAGAAAACTCAATCATCATAAACGAGACATTCTGGTTCATCTGGGTTGGCGTCGCAAAATAATTCCAAAGCATTAGGGTCATGTTTATCTTCTGGATGATGTTCCTTATATTCTTCGAGTTCTTTTAGCTCTTCAGTTAAATGTCTGACCTTTGGAAGATTGCCCTCTGCTTTTGCAGATTCGATTTCCGATTGATCTTTTTGGATGTGTTCGTCAATGGATTTCATTTTAAGCTTTTCGTACTTTAGTAGACATACATAACATAGTTAATTTCTAATAAAATTGCATTATCTATGAACTAAATAAGTGTTCATTACAACATCATTTTTATTTTTGGAAATTGATTTTTTATATTTTTTCGGACTCTAATCTCATTATTTCCTCTAGCGATGGTAAAACTGGGATTAGTTGATTTGGGTTTAAAGGGAATAAAGCTTTGTAGTAATCTTTTTTCCATTCATTGTCGAAGCATGTCCTTTTTACGTTAGATAATTTAAAGAATTTTAATCTCCATTCAATAATCTTTTCAAAACTTGATAGTTCTTGTTCAGTACATTTGAAAAGTTTGCTATATATTAATTCCCATCTTATAAGCGTTGGAAAAAGGTAAATATCTGCATAGGTTAACTCTTCTCCAAATACCCAGTCCCCTTTATTTTTCTTTAGTAAATTTTCAATTTCATTTATAGCTGCGAAAAGATTTTTACTTGCTTTATCGTAAGCTGACTGGTTTCTGGCGAAACCACATTTATATACGCCATCATTAATGCTGTTATTAATTAAATCTAAAAATTTTTGATTACCATCTTTAATGCTTAATGCCTGATATTTCGGTTCACTTTTTATTGAATTGAGTAGTCTCATAATCTGTGAACTTTCATTAGAAAGAATATTTACTTCATCTTTTACAAACCTAATTAAAAGAGGTAATGTCGCTCTAAAAATAGTCTTTTTATTAGCTTTTTTGTAAAGGTCTGATAATCTCTTACATCCCTTTATCTTTGTATTGAAAATCCATTCGCCATGCTCAATATCTGCCTTTAAAAAAATTACTTCAACTTTTTTAGATAAATCTTTTATTTCGTGAACGAGTAAAGTTCTTTGACACCATGGACAAGAATGACCTACTAATAAATAAATTTGTCCATTCTCGTTATTAATATCGTATTCACTATTAATGGTTATACCTTTAGGCCTTTTATAGTTACCATGTAAATCTGAGGGCGCGAAGCCATTCATTAATTGAGTCCAAAACCAAAACCAGAATTTTCTGGAGGCCTTTATAAGGTATTTATTTTGCATAAAATTTTATTTTTAAAGAAAAAATGACTATTCAAAGAATACTTATCGTTTCAGGCACTCATGGGAATGAAATAAATCCTGTTTGGGCTATTAAACAATTTAATAGAGAGGAAAATAGTTTAAATAATGGTATTGAGTATGAGTACATCATAGGTAATCCTGCTGCCTATGAAAAAGGTTGCAGATATATAGATGTAGATTTAAATAGATCTTTTAAAGAAAGTGAGAATTTCGATCAACACAAGAATAGCTTTTATGAAACTAATAGAGCCAATTTTTTAGTAGATGAATTTGGAATTGACGGATCTAAACCCTGTCAAATTGCAATCGATTTGCACACTACTACTGCAAATATGGGAACAAGCATTGTTATGTATGGGAGGAGATCCAAAGATTTTTGTTTAGCTGCATTACTGCAGAACAAATTTGGATTGCCTATTTATTTGCACGAAAAAGATAAAGCCCAAACAGGCTTTCTTGTAGAAGCTTGGCCATGTGGTTTAGTTATTGAAATAGGACCTATCGCACAAAATTTTTATGATCAGAATATTATAAATAGATTTTCTCTAATAATTAGCTCCCTGAGGGAGGAGATAGATAAATTAAGAAACAACCTTATAGAACTTCCAAAGGAATTAGTGGTTCACGTTCATCAAGGGAGCATAGATTATCCAAGAGATGAAAAGGGGGATATTGATGGCCTAATTCATCCTGAGAGAATAAACCAAGATTGGAAAATGATTAAAAAAGGAGATCCATTATTTCTCGATAGCCAAGGAATAATCCATAAATATGAACTGGACCAATTGATTTGGCCTGTTTTTATTGGAGAAGTTGCTTATAAGGAAAAAAAAATTGCCATGAGCTATACAAAAAAAGAAGTGATTTGTTCCAAAAAACAATGGGTTCAAGAGTTTGAAAGTTTTTAAATTAAGAAACAGGAACAATAAATCGTTGAAAACTAATAAGGATTTTTTATTTAATAGATAAGTTAATTTTATATTTAATACTTTTATTTTTTTTTCTAATTTTTAAATCTTAAAAACCTAAATTCTCTCACTCCAATAAATAACAGCTCCAAAAGCCTCTAATTGCAGTCTTCTATGCTTGGCCTCTCTTAGGGAAACTACCTCTCTAGATCTTTTTCCGTTAAGAAGCCATTCGATTATTACCAAGTTGAATCCTCAATAACAAAGAAAATCTTAAGACATGGAAGTTCTTTTCTCCTGTTTTCCAAAAAATAAGTTTACTTAAAGAAAAAATATTTACACATTTTTAGCGATTTTGGTCTAAAATCTTCGAAGCGGAATTTATTTCCGTTTTTATTTACACGTCTCAATTAAGAGACATACTTTACGAACTCATGACAACTATTCAGCAGCAGCGTTCTTCGCTGTTAAAAGGTTGGCCACAGTTTTGTGAGTGGGTAACATCAACTAACAACAGAATTTATGTTGGTTGGTTCGGCGTCTTAATGATTCCATGCCTACTTACAGCAGCGGCTTGCTTCATCGTTGCATTCATCGCAGCACCACCAGTAGACATCGACGGAATTAGAGAGCCAGTTGCTGGTTCATTCCTATACGGAAACAACATCATCTCAGGTGCAGTTGTTCCTTCATCTAACGCTATTGGTCTACACTTCTACCCAATATGGGAAGCAGCTACTGTAGATGAGTGGTTATACAACGGTGGTCCTTACCAGCTTGTAATTTTCCACTTCCTAATTGGTATCTCAGCATACATGGGAAGACAGTGGGAGCTTTCATACCGTTTAGGTATGCGTCCTTGGATCTGTGTTGCATATTCTGCACCAGTTTCAGCAGCTTTCGCAGTATTCCTTGTATACCCATTCGGTCAAGGTTCATTCTCTGACGGAATGCCTCTAGGTATCTCTGGAACATTCAACTTCATGTTTGTTTTCCAGGCAGAGCACAACATTCTTATGCACCCATTCCACATGGCTGGTGTTGCTGGTATGTTCGGAGGATCTTTATTCTCAGCTATGCATGGTTCACTTGTTACTTCATCTCTAATCAGAGAAACAACTGAGACAGAATCTCAGAACTACGGTTACAAGTTCGGACAAGAAGAAGAAACATACAACATCGTTGCAGCTCATGGCTACTTCGGTCGTTTGATCTTCCAATATGCAAGTTTCAACAACAGCAGAAGTCTTCACTTCTTCCTAGCTGTATTCCCAGTTGTTTGTGTATGGTTAACTTCAATGGGTATCTGCACAATGGCATTCAACCTTAACGGTTTCAACTTCAACCAGTCAGTTGTTGATGCAAACGGTAAGATTGTTCCTACATGGGGTGACGTTCTTAACAGAGCAAACCTAGGTATGGAAGTAATGCACGAGCGTAACGCTCACAACTTCCCACTTGATCTAGCAGCAGCTGAGTCTACAACTGTAGCTCTTTCAGCTCCAGCTATCGGTTAAGCTTAAAGTTCTTAAATTTACAAGCCCCCTTTTAGGGGGCTTTTTTTTGTTTAGTTTTCAATTGGTTTCATATAATGTTTATATATAGATAAAACATTTGATATTTTTATGAGTAGTAGTTTTGGAAAAATTTTTCGTGTTAGTACTTTTGGAGAATCGCATGGTGGTGCAGTAGGAGTTATCCTTGATGGATGTCCCCCTAAGTTAAAAGTAGATATAAATCTGATACAAAATGAATTAGATAGGCGAAGGCCTGGCCAAAGTGACATTACAACGCCCAGAAATGAAGAAGATAAAATTGAAATATTAAGTGGGATAAAGGAAGGGTTTACACTTGGAACACCAATAGCGATGTTGGTGAGAAACAAGGATCAAAGACCAGGAGATTATGATAATTTGGAGCAAGTATTTAGACCTTCTCATGCAGATGGTACATATCATCTGAAATATGGAATTCAGGCAAGTTCTGGTGGTGGAAGAGCCTCTGCAAGAGAAACAATTGGGAGGGTAGCTGCTGGTGCTGTAGCAAAACAATTATTAAAAAACTTCTGTAACACTGAAATACTATCTTGGGTAAAGCGTATACATGATATTGATTCTGATATAAATAAAGAAAAGATTTCTCTCAATAAAATAGATTCTAATATTGTTAGATGTCCTGATGAACAGGTATCAGCAGAAATGATAGAGAGAATTAAGCAATTAAAGCGTCAAGGAGACTCTTGTGGCGGTGTTATTGAATGTCTAGTAAGAAATGTACCTTCTGGTCTTGGAATGCCTGTTTTTGATAAATTAGAAGCTGATTTAGCGAAGGCTTTGATGTCTTTACCTGCCACTAAAGGCTTTGAAATAGGTTCAGGTTTCTCTGGAACTTATTTAAAAGGAAGCGAACATAATGATGCCTTCATTAAATCTGATGATATTAGAAAGTTAAAAACAATATCCAATAATTCAGGCGGTATACAAGGAGGAATAAGTAATGGTGAGAATATTGAGATGAAGATAGCTTTTAAACCTACAGCAACTATCGGGAAAGAACAGAAAACAGTAAATGCCAAAGGAAAAGAAGTTTTGATGAGAGCAAAAGGGAGACATGATCCATGCGTTCTACCAAGAGCAGTTCCTATGGTTGATGCTATGGTGGCTTTAGTACTTGCTGATCACTTACTACTGAATCAAGCTCAATGTGGCTTAATCAATAATTAGTAGTTTTGTTAAATAAATTATATTTATATTTGATTTAATTATTTTTGAGCCATTCATATATTTTTGGATCAAATTTTTTTTTAATAATTCCTTTATCTCCAATCACGATTGCTTTATATCCTAAAGATTGATAAGTTTTTACATCATTGATTGATAGGCCTCCAGCAGCAATAAAATCAATACTTTCAAAGTTGAGTATATCTATGGAACTAGCTTTATTTTTGATTGGATAAATTTTTATGATGTTGCAATTTAAATTTATGGCTTCCTCAAGATCTTTTAAATTTTTAATTCCAGGTATTAATAAATAATTTTTTGACTTCGAATAATTAAAAAGATCTTTATCCCAAAATTTCATCATAGAAAAATTTAATCCAATTTTTAATGAATCTTCTATTGATTGCTTGTTAACTATGGAGGCAGAGCCTAAATTAATTTGTGGAAAATTGAGTTTGATTTCGGATACAAAATCCAACCACTTTTCGTTGTTTGACCAACGTATTTCAATATTTTTTAATCCTAATTTTACTAAGCTTCCTAATTCTTCAAAAAATGAATTTCTTATAAAAGAATTTGAGTAAATATTATCTTCCGGTTTTATGAGTAAGAAAAAAGATTCTTTTAGCAGCAAGTCAGAAAAAGAATCTTCTTTAATATTCATCAAATATTTATTTTTAAACTAGATATAATTCGCTACTTTAACTTCTGATCGGTTGAGCAAGTCTTGAATATCTTCAGTGTCTATAGTTTCTCTTTCAATTAACATTTGAGCCATTTCGTCCAAAACACTTCTATTATCTGTTAAAACTTTTGTGGCTCTCTTGTAAGCAACATCAACAAGCTCTGAAACCTCCACGTCAATTGTTGCGGCTGTGTCTTCAGAGAAGTCTCTTGTAGAGCTCATATCTCTTCCTAAAAACATTCCACCTTGAGATTGCCCTAGAGCGACAGGACCTATTTTGTCACTCATGCCAAATTTGGTAATCATTTGTCTGGCTACATTAGCAACTTGCTGCAAGTCATTTGAGGCTCCAGTTGTAACTTCCTCTTCTCCATAGACTATTTCTTCAGCCACTCTTCCGCCAAGAGCTACAGCCATTTGATTTTGAAGGTAAGAACGAGAGTAAAGACCAGATTCCATTCTTTCTTCACTTGGAGTAAAGAAAGTTAAACCTCCGGCTTGACCTCTAGGAATTATTGAAACTTTTGCTACAGGATCATAATCAGGCATTAACGCTCCAACGAGTGCATGACCAGCTTCGTGATAAGCAACTAATTCTTTTTTCTTATCACTGATGACTCTATCTTTCTTTTCTGGTCCAGCCATAACTCTTTCAATGGCATCACCGACTTCATCATTACTTACTTTATCTAAATCTTTTCTAGCTGCTAGTATTGCTGCTTCATTTAAAAGATTAGCTAAATCTGCACCAGTAAATCCGGGTGTTCTTCTAGCAACTTTATCTAAATCAACATCTTTTGAAAGAGTTTTATCTTTAGCATGAACATTTAATATCTGTAATCTACCAGCGTAATCTGGTCTATCTACTGTTACCTGTCTATCGAATCTTCCAGGGCGCATTAAAGCTGAATCTAAGACATCTGGTCTATTGGTGGCAGCAACTATTATTATTCCTGAATTACCTTCGAAACCATCCATTTCAGTAAGGAGTTGATTTAATGTTTGTTCTCTTTCATCATTTCCTCCGCCCATACCAGCACCTCTTTGTCTTCCAACTGCATCTATTTCGTCAATAAATACAATACAAGGAGCATTCTTTTTAGCTTGTTCAAAAAGATCTCTAACTCTGCTAGCTCCAACTCCAACGAACATTTCTACAAATTCTGAGCCAGATATTGAGAAAAAAGGTACACCTGCTTCTCCAGCTACTGCTTTGGCTAGCAATGTTTTTCCTGTACCAGGAGGGCCTACAAGGAGGACTCCCTTAGGAATTTTTGCTCCGACTGCGGTAAATCTATCTGGACTCTTAAGAAAATCTACAACTTCTGTGAGTTCTAATTTTGCACCTTCAACACCAGCAACATCTGAAAAAGTTACTTGTGTAGATGGTTCCATTTGCAGTCTGGCTTTGCTCTTGCCAAAACTCATGGCAGGGTTACCACCACCAGCATTCCCGCTTTGTGATCTTCTGAAAAGAAAAAATAGACCTCCAATCAAAAGAACTGGGAAAATCAAGCTACTTAAAGCTTGTTGCCATGGATTGGCTAATTTTGTAGGAGTTACAGCTATATCTACATTATTCTCAGTCAGTATTTTCAATAAATCTTTATCAGGGGCTAAATTGACTTCAGACCTGCTCCCATCATTTTCAACGACTTGAGCTGTGGCATTATCAGGAGATATTAGGACTCTACTGATTTCTTTATCTTGTACTGCCTCTATAAAATCACTATATCTCAAAGTCTTTGTAGAACTTTCAGGACTAGGTTTATCAAAAACTGAAGTACCAATGAAAATTACAGTAATAACGGCAAGGACATAGAGTCCTACGTTTCTCCAACGTTTGTTCACGATAAAAAATCTTTAATAAATCTATAATACTAATAATAAAACAATATTAAGAGCGTCTTAGAACATCTACTACACTTTTGAAAGCAAACCATTCAGGAATTGGTTCGCCATTCCTCAATTTCTTTCTAAATTCAGTACCACTAAGTTTCATGATTTCATAATTAAATTCTTTAGCTTCTTCAGCTGTTATGTATCCTTTTTCCTTCGTATAAACTAAATTTTTTGAAGGAACAGTTTGCATCATCAATTCATCTGCACACTTATTCGCAAAATTCTGCGCGTCATATGGACCATAAAAATCTTCACCAGATGATGACGACTTACAACCAGCCATATCTCTACCAATAATAAAGTGAGTGCATCCATAATTTCTTCTGATTATCATATGTTGAAGAGCTTCTCTTGGCCCTGCCATATGCATTGAATAAGGTAAAAAAGCCCATTTTATTCTTTCATCAGATATTTCCTCTTCTAATTCTTTATAAGTCAAATATCTAACTTTTCCAGGGATATCATCTTGTTGAGTTGGCCCACAAGTTGGATGAACTAAAACAACTGAGTTAGAGGAGACATTATCTGAAAGTAAGGCATTAGTAAATAATTCATAATGTGCTCTATGAATTGGATTTCTGCATTGAAATGCAACTACATCATGATTTGATGGCAGTGTAGATCTAACTTGTTCTGGGGTTTTGCAAGGGAATTCTCTAATTGGTAGTTCGAAACCATAAACTCTTCCCCCTATATAAAATCTCCCTCTCTCATTAAAAATCATCTTAACAGCAGGATGATCTAAAGAATTAGTACCATAGCAAAGTTCAGCTTCTAAGGATTTGTCAGGCTCCCATTTAGAGCTAACTTCTAAAACTGCTATTTTTTGTTTTTTATAAGTAAGTAATATTGTATCTCCAGTTTTTACTTTTTCATTATTTGAATCAAATACAATAGGTAAGCCAAAAAGTAACCCATTTGAAGTTCTATTATTTTTAATTACTGAATTGTAGTTATTTGCATCCATAAAACCTTCCAATGGAGAAAAAGCTCCAACCATCAAAAGTTCTACATCGCATGCATTTCTCTCGCTACATTCAAACTCATAAGTAGCTTTAGAAATAAGATCATTTTTAAGGTTTTTATCTTTGATAATTAAATTTTTTAGTTCCCCTCCATAAGGCGGTATTAGTCCATTAACATTTGTTTTTGTTTTTTGTTGTAATTCCATTTTTAAATTGATAAAGAAAAATTTTGAAAAAAAAAGAGGGGTTTAACCCCCTTTTTTTATTAAGAAGGATTTATGCCTTTCTTCCGTAAAGCTCCCCAATTATTTTTACATCAAGTGGATCCTTTGAACCCATATCTGTATCTGAAGGTTGAATTGCTTCAAAAGTGCCAGCAAATTCGTCCGTATCAGAATCTACATTGTTAATTGACAATGTAATAACGCCTGTACCATTTACATCGACTTTAATATTTTCTTTGGCAAGTTCTTCATCATCTCCTCCTAATGCAACTAAACCTTGAGCATATTCAACACCAGTATTTTTAGCTCTTGCTTTAGGATCAAGAAAATCACCAGTTCTGTAGTTAGGAGTAAATGTTGAACCACTAACCTCAGTTCCTGGTTCAATAGATGAAGGTAAATCAGCTGTAAGATCTTTTGCTGAGAATGCAAATGGCACCTCTAAACCTCCTGGAGTTAAGACAGTAATAAGTTGAAAATCAATACCACCTTTTTCGGTAAAAGTTCCTGAGTCTATATCACCATAAACTTCTGTCACTGTTGTGTTATTTCTAGGACTAATAATTTTTGTAGAAACAAATTCTGCAGCTTTTCTTTTCGTCCCTGGCACTTTTACATAAACTTCTGTTGGATGCATGCATATTCCTTTAAGGCTATCACCATTACCTAAGGATATTGATCCTGTAAGAGATGAGTCTAATGTAGGACAATCATTAGCTTTACCTGTGTTAACAACATCTGTAAATTGTGCGTTTCCTCTTTCAGAAAAAGCAAATGTTTTAACAGGCACGAAAGCAAAAGTTATACAAATTGAAATAACAAAAGCTAAGAAAGAACGAATTCTCATAATTAAAGTTGCAGTAAAGTTCTGTGACGATTGATTAAAGGTCATCTAAATAGTTCAGTACGGATATTACAAGGGAAAGGACCATAAAGGGTAGGACTTTTAAATCCTCGAAACAACACGTAGCTTTTTAGATTTTTAAAAACTGGAATTATTTTAAGCTATCACATTATTTTTAATGATTAAGATTACAAAAAAATACAAACTAGAAATTTATTTTTATTTTTTTTCTGAAATAATTTGAGTAATTAATTTATTTGCTAAATCAATTTTTGATGTTTTTTGGATATGATGCTCTAGATTTTCTCTATCGAATAGCCAACCTTCATTTTGTGCTGAGAACCCGAATCCTTGGCCTTCAAGATCAATTGGATTTGCAAATAGATAATCACAACCTTTTTGAATAATCTTTTTTTTGATTGTTATTCTTGCTTTTTCAATAGATCCTGTAAAAGCGCAAAAGCCCACGAAAACTTGGTTATCTTTTTTTGATTTACTAATTGTTTTTAAAATATCTGGGACTAGTTCAAAATTTTTATTTAGATAATGATTAATTTTATTTTTTGGTATTTTACCTGAAGTATCAGAGATTATCTTGAAATCAGATACTGCTGCATTCATGAAAAAATAATCACAATTTGAAATCTCATTATTAATGACCCTAATTAAATCAACACTAGTTTCAATTTCGTATCTTTTTATTCCATCGGTAAGATCTTTATCGATCTTCAAAGGCCCATGTACATATTTTACTTGTGCTCCCCGGAACCTAGCTACTTGAGACATGAGTAAGCCCATTGCTCCAGAACTTTTGTTAGAAATATGTCTAGCTGCGTCAATTTTTTCTGAGGTGCAGCCTCCAGTTATTAAAATTTCTTTGTTAAGTAGATCTTTGAAAAAAGGACTTTGATTGTGAGAAATTATAAATTCTAGAGCCAGTTGAATTAGATCATTGGGAGGTATCTTACCGATGCCAATAGCATCACATGCCAAAAGACCTTCACTTGGGTGCAAAGATAAAACATTTTCGTAATTCTTTAAACTCGCATAATTTTTTTGGACAGCTTTATTTAGCCACATTTGTGTATTCATTGCGGGTGCCACTACAATCGGCTTGATATTTGCAATTAAAATGCTTGGAATTAATCCATCTGCATTTCCAGTTACCCATTTTGATAATGTTGTCGCAGTTAGAGGAGCTATGATTAAAATATCAGCCCAATTACATAGTTCTATGTGAAGGGGTGTTTGTTGGATATTTAACCATTGATCATTTTCAAGAATGCAAGGGTTTCTGCTTAAGATAGATAGAGAAAGAGGCTTTATTAAGTTTTCTGCATTTTTAGATAAAACGCACTTTATTTCATAATTTTCTTTAGCTAATTGACTAACTAATAACGGAATCCTAACAGCTGCAATACTTCCTGTTATTAGAATGAGAATCTTGATTTTAGTGTCCCTATTTTTAGTTTTCATCAAAGGGTTCCTGATCAAGGAGATGGATATAATTAGATGTTAATTCAGGTCTATTTATTGCAAGGGCTCTCAGTAAATGCCAGTCTTTTAAACCATCAAATGGTGTCGTGTAGTTATCTTCTTCTAATCTTGTTGCAAGCTCAAAGGTCATTTTTTCATCAAAAGAATTTACTAGTTCCTCACTTATTTTATTTTCAGAAGTAGATTTCATATTGAAAAAAAACAATATATTTTAATAATAAAGCCTTGAGTAATTATTTAAAAATCTATGAAAGTATAAATTATATATTTTCAAGAATTTAAAAACTTTTAGAAGCGAACATTCTTTAAATTCTCATAAAGACATTTATCTTCATTTTCAGTCATAAATATGCAAACTCCCTTTATCAAAAATATGATTCCTTAAAATGAAAAAACTTATGGTCATACAATAATGGCACAAACCAAGAAAGAGCAGGTAATTAGTCACTTACGTTTTTTAAGGCAAGAACTAAGAATAATGCATTTAGGTATTATAGAGGATGGTTTTTTCCCTGAAGCTGGAGAAATAAGAGGAATAATGGCTCAGTTAGATGCTTTATTAGAATTAGTAGAGGGAAACAGTAGAAATCAATCAAATTCTGAAGCAGCTTAGTTGAAATAAAAATGGTTATTAAACCTCAAAAGACAAATTTTCAACTAAAGATTGTAGAAAATATTCAAACACTGAGTATTTGGGCTAATAATCCATGGCGAAGGTATTCAATATCTTTAATTATTTTACTCATTGGTTACTTTTTAGGAAGTTCTCTTGGTATGGTAAGTGCCGTTGTAGAACTGATGGATCCGGTAGCTGCTTTCTTATCGGTTGTTTTCATTGAAGTTTTGATAGTTCTTAGAAGGAATTTTCGATTGCAAAGGAAAAAGAAATTTTTAGTACTTTTATTAGATTCTTTAAGATTGGGAATATTTTATGGATTCTTTACTGAAAGTCTTAAGTTGCTATAAATTTATTTGTTGGATTTCTGCAATAGATAAAGTAAAGCCATTCTTATTGGAATGCCATTTGAAACTTGATTATTGATTAAACAATTAGGATATTCATCTACTACTTTACTGCTTATTTCAATGCCCCTATTAATAGGTCCAGGATGAAGTATTGGAATTTCTTTACTATTCAAAGATAATTTCTCAGCTGTTAAGCCATAATCCAAACTATATGAATCAATGCTGCTTAGTAAATTCTCCATCATTCTCTCTTTCTGGATTCTTAAAACAATAATTGCATCTGCAATTTTTATTGATTCTTCCAATGATCTAGAAATTGTTATAGAGCCTCTTGATTTAACAGGATCGTCTATTTGATTTGGCGCAGGGGTTTTTAAAAAATTGATAAACTCATCAGGGACTAATGTCTTCGGACCACATAAGATTATGTCTGCTCCAAATGCGCTCAAAGCCCAAAGATTAGATCTTGCAACCCTTGAATGATTAACGTCTCCAATTATTAAAATTTTTTTGGAATTTAAAACCTCTGGACATAGTGATTTTTTGGAAAAGAATTTTATTAATGTATATATATCAAGCAATCCTTGGCTAGGGTGACTATGTAATCCATCTCCTGCATTAAGAACAGAAGTCTTGGAATTTATAGCATCGAGTTTTTTAGCGATCTCAAAGGTTATGTAACTTGATGAATGTCTTATAACTAATGTATCTGCCCCCATAGCAGAATAAGTAATGGCTGTATCAATTATTGTTTCACCTTTTGTTAAAGAACTAGAGGATGGCGCAAAAGTTTGTACATCCGCGGATAACCTTTTTGCTGCAAGTTCAAAGCTATTTTTTGTTCGTGTACTAGCTTCAAAAAACAAAGAAGTTACCAAAGTCCCCTGTAAGGCTGGTATCTTTTTGGTTCCTGTATTCTTTAATGAATCGAATCTACAAGCCAATTCAAATACTGACTCATAATCTTTAATTGAAAAATTAGCGAGAGTGTGGATATGTTTATGAGGCCAATGTTGCATTACGCTTAAAAAGATAAATGGTTATTTGTATTTAGGTGTTTTGTCACCTTTTATTCTTTTACTTACACTCCTACTATTTTTGAGATACCAACGCCATTTTATATTTTTTGCCTTGGATATGCCAATTCTCGTGGTTTGAACTAGATCTTTTTGTTCTAGTATTGACTCTCTTGGAGAAATCCATAATGAATCGTTATTGATAACTTTAAATGAGTTAAATGATATATCTATATCGAATGCCTTAGTAACTAATCCAGGTCCAGAAGCTATTCTCTCATTATCTTTAGATATAAAGACTGCTCTAATTAATACACCACTCGCATAATTTTCTTTATTAGTAACTATGTTTAAACAATGATGAATGCCATAAGTTTTGTAAATATAAAATGTTCCAGGCTTGCCAAATAATGATTTATTTGAATCAGTTTTTTTGCGGTACCCATGACAGGCCTCTTCTTCCTGTGAATAAGCTTCAGTTTCCACTATTAGCCCCTTAATTTGATCTTTTACATTATTTTTTTTTATTAGGTAACAGCCTATTAAATCAGGGGCGACAAGCTTAGAGTGCCTATAAAAAAAATTTTTTGGGAAAAATTGCTCTTTTATTTTTCAATATTTATCTAATATTATTTCTAGCTGAGAAAAATAATTGAGACTATTAATTAAAATTTATTTTTAAAAGATTTGATTTTTAGTATTTTTTATAATTACTTTAAATTCAAGGGATAAATGAATAATATTGGTCTAAATAAACTATTATTTAATAAATGAGCAAAGCAAAAGTATGACTAGAATAGATAAAGAAGAAGTAAAAAAAGTTGCCAATTTAGCAAGATTAGAACTGAACGAGGATGAAATTGTTCATCATGCAGAACAATTAGAAAAAATATTGGAATATATAAAACAACTTGAAATGATTGATACAGATAATGTGGATTGCACAACAAGGGCCATAGAGGTTATTAATGTATTTAGAAAAGATGAAAGGGAAAACTCGAATTGCTCTGAAGAGCTTTTAGAATTAGGCCCTTCAAGGGAAGATGAATACTTTAAAGTCCCAAAAATTATAAGTGAATAATTTAGTTACTCCCTATAAATGTTTTATTAACTATCTTTAATAAAAATTTCTTTATTTTAATGCCAGGATATAAATTTATGATTTTTCTTATCTTACCCCTTTTTTTGCTGTGACTCCTTACGCCTATTAACAAATCATATAAGAAATTAGAAATATCTTCTTTACTTTCAAATATTCCAACTCTTTGAGGTGAGCCTTTTATATCCAATAATGGTTTGGTTTTTTCATAAGCAATCTTATATTCAAACCAAGGAATTGAAGGCCAAAGATGATGAATGAGATGGTAATTTTGGCCCATTATTAAGAGATTCATAAATTTGCTTGGGTACACTCGAGAATTTATCCATTTGTTTCTTGATCGAAAAGGTCTATGAGGTAGATAATCAAAAAATATTCCTAAAGTAACTCCAACCATTAATGCTGGTCCAAACCATAAGTTATAAATAAGATTCATAAAGTCAAACTTTATTCCTGCCAAAATTATTGTTATGAAAATAGATCTTTCAATTCCCCATTGTAGTAATTCATATTTTCGCCAAAGTTTTCTTTGAAAGAAAAATACTTCATGATAAAAAAATCTTGGAGCAATTAACCAAATAGGACCAAAAGTACTGACAATATGATCCGGATCATTTTTTGGATGATTGACGTGCATATGATGTTGTAAATGTACTCTTGTAAAAACTGGAAAACTAAATCCTAAAAGAATTGCTGAGCCATGACCCATGGCTTGGTTTATCCAAGGAACTGGATGTGCAGCTTTATGACATGCATCATGGATTACAGTTCCTTCAATATGTAAAGCCAAAAAAGCAGTGGCTACAAGTAAAGGTAGGGGCCAAACACCTCTATACCATTGCCAAATGCTAATAAAAGCGAGAATATAACCGGCAAAAAACAATCCTAATGTTGGGTTCCAAAAATTTGGCGGATCAACATAATTTTTTATCTCCTTTTGCCAATTAAATGTTTTTGAAGAATTAGTAATTTCTATTTTATTTTTATGGGTTAAGTTTGAAATAGTTCCTTATATTCTTTGAATAATATAACTGATATTTTTATATGTTTGTACGCTTAAATCATAAAAAATTTATTCAAAAGATATTTAATTTAATTTTATGTGTCAAATTAATCATCTTAAGTTAAAAATATTTTTAAAATAAACTAATTTCACTTATTATTTTATTTGAGCGGTCGTGGCGGAATTGGTAGACGCGCGAGTTTTAGGTACTCGTATCTTCGGGTGTGGGAGTTCAAGTCTCCCCGACCGCATTAATTAAGGGAATTCTGATAAAAAGTTTTTTTCTTTTGATCAGCTTTTTATAATAAAGTTAATCAAGTAAATGTATGACTAGTTTTGTAGTTTATTTGGGATGTTTTTACTTTGTAATTGGGACAATTTTTTTATTAGTACCTTTAATTTATCTTGAGCTAGGTAAACCAAAAGATTTAATAAATGCTTTTTTCAATTTATTAATAGGTTTAATACTAATTATTAAAAATAAAATTATAGATGATACATTTTTTCTAATTCTTAACTTATTTACTGTCATAACAGTTTTATATTTAATAGAGATTTTTTTATCTAGATGGAATCAATTGACAGATAAAGAAAAGAATAAATTAACAACCTTTTCAGAATTCAAAAATAATCTTTCGAAAATATTGGAGGCTATTAATCTTGTAATTAATAATTTAACAAAACCTGTTAATTTTTTTAATTTTGGTAGAAATAATCAAAAAATAACACTAAAAAAGTGGGTAAGAAATGATAAGAATGATAATATAAAAACTTGAACCCAAATCAATTGTTTATTTAAAAATGCCAAACTAACTCCAGGTCAATTAAGAAAGAATATAATAAATTATATTTATTTAAACAATTCTATTGATCACCAATATTTCTTATATAGTCGAATGAAATCTCAAAATAAAAAAGAATCTAAAACTGATTTCTCTTACAAAGAAACTTTAAATTTACTTAAAACTGACTTCTCAATGCGTGCTAACTCAGTAATAAGAGAACCAGAGATTCAGAATTTTTGGGCTAATAATAAAATTGATTTCGAACTGGGTTCTAACAACTCTGGCAAGACATTTACACTACATGATGGCCCTCCTTATGCAAATGGAGCGCTTCATATGGGTCATGCCCTCAACAAAGTTTTAAAAGACATAATAAACAAGTATAAAACATTGAAAGGATTCAAAGTACATTACGTTCCTGGTTGGGACTGCCATGGACTACCCATCGAATTAAAAGTACTACAAAATTTAAAATCTGCAGAAAGGAAGAACCTTGATACTTTAAATCTCAGGAAAAAAGCAACAGATTATGCTTATGTTCAAATTAATAATCAAATGGAGGGTTTTAAAAGGTGGGGTATATGGGGAGATTGGGATAACCCTTACCTAACTCTAAAGAAAAGTTATGAATCCGCTCAGATTGGAGTTTTTGGGAAAATGTTTTTAAATGGATATATTTATCGAGGTCTTAAACCAGTTCATTGGAGTCCAAGTTCGAGGACTGCACTTGCAGAGGCAGAATTAGAATATCCTGAAGAACATTTTTCAAAAAGTATTTATGTTTCCTTAAAAATTACTAAAATATCTGACGAAATTCTGTTTAAGTTTTGTCAAAAAAATACCGATGTTAAAAAGGATTTTTTGCTAAGAAATTCTTTCATAACTATTTGGACAACAACACCTTGGACAATACCCGCAAATGAAGCAGTTGCAGTAAATCCAAAAATAAAATATGTTTTTGCCATTGATGAAGAGAAAAGAATATACCTTTTCGCAAAAGAATTATCTTCTGAAATAAGAAATAAATTTAATAAAAATTTCAAAACTCTTTTAGAGGTTAGAGGCATTGATTTGGAAAATATTGAATATCAACACCCGACAAAGAGCAAAAATTGCAGAATTTTGATTGGAGGAGATTATATTACTACTGAATCAGGTACAGGAATTGTACATACTGCACCAGGTCACGGTGTAGACGATTTTAGTGTTGGGCAAAAATATGATTTACCTACAACTTGTGTAGTTGACGAAAAAGGAATTTTAAATGATTTTTCAGGTCAATTCAAAGGATCAAATGTCCTTAAAGACGCAAATGATTTAATTATTGAATTTTTAAAGGAAAATAATTTACTTATTTTACAGGAAAATTATAAGCATAGATATCCTTACGATTGGAGGACCAAAAAACCTACCATTTTCAGAGCAACAGAACAGTGGTTTGCATCTGTAGATGGTTTTAGAGAATCTGCATTAAAGGCAATAGAAGATGTTGAATGGATGCCAACAACAGGAAAGAAAAGAATTTATTCTATGGTTGTTGGTAGAGGAGACTGGTGTATTTCCAGACAGAGGTCATGGGGTGTCCCAATTCCAGTATTTTATAAAAAGAATTGCAATGAAATCCTTTTAAACAGCGTTACTATTAACCATATTCAAAAGCTTTTTAGTGAACATGGAGCTGATATTTGGTGGGATTGGGAAGTAAAAAGTTTATTACCAGAAAATTATGCAGAAGAATCTGATCTCTGGGAAAAAGGGAAAGATACTATGGATGTCTGGTTCGATTCAGGCTCTAGCTGGGCCGCAGTGTGTGAACATAGAACTGAGTTAAAGTATCCAGCGGATCTTTATTTAGAGGGTTCCGATCAACATAGAGGTTGGTTTCAATCTTCTTTGCTCACATCTGTTGCAGTTAATAACAAACCTCCATACAAAAAAGTTTTAACTCATGGTTTTGCACTAGATGAAAATGGAAGAAAAATGAGCAAATCTTTAGGTAATGTTGTTGATCCAAATATAATTATAAATGGTGGTAATAATAAAAAAACCGAACCAGCTTATGGTGCTGATGTTCTAAGGCTATGGGTGAGCTCTGTTGATTATTCAGTAGATGTTCCAATTGGGTCAAATATACTTAAGCAACTATCAGATGTTTATAGAAAAGTTCGAAATACAGCAAGATATCTTTTAGGGAACATTCACGATTATGACCCTAATATTGATAGTTTTGAAATCGATCAATTACCACTATTAGATCAATGGATGCTGGGTAGATTAGTTGAGGTTTCTGATCAAATATCAAATGCTTATGAAAATTATGAATTTTCAAAATTTTTTCAAATTTTACAAAGTTTTTGTGTTGTAGATTTATCAAACTTCTACTTAGATATCGCGAAGGATAGATTATATGTAAGTTCAAACTCCCAATTCAAGAGAAGATCATGTCAATTTGTCATGTCTCAAGTGGTTGAAAATTTAGCTGTTCTCATATCCCCAGTGCTTTGTCATATGGCAGAAGATATTTGGCAAAATATTCCATATTCAACTAAAGAAAAATCAGTATTTCAAAGAGGATGGCCAACTTTTTCGAATTCATGGAAAAATGTAAATCTTAATGAGCACATCGCAAATTTAAGAAACCTTAGAGTTGAAATAAACAAAGCTATTGAAGGATGTAGAAATAAACAAATAATAGGTGCAGCTTTGGAAACAGAAGTCAACTACCTACCTGAAGATAATACGGTAAGGGATTCTCTAGATTGGTTAAAAAAATTTGGGAATAAAGACGTAGATTTGTTTAGAGATTGGCTTATAGTCTCAAATTTCCAAGTCGTATCAAATTTGGTCGATAACTCTCTAATAATTGATAATAATGAACTTGGAAAAATTCAAATTCTTAAGGCTAATGGACAAAAATGTGATAGATGTTGGCATTATCAAAAAGAAACTTTTAGTGGCGTCCAAAATACAAAATTATGCAAAAGATGTTTTAATATTATTAATCTTAAATTTTCTTAAATCCAATTTTTTTGATTTAAGAAAAAGATGAGTTCTGATTTTCTCCCATAAAGTTCTCTTTTACGTTTAGAGGGGTAGTTTAAGTTTATAATCAGATACTAATACTTTTTTTCAAATATATTTCAATTGGATGAATATTAGATCTATGAGCCTTTGAAAATTAATAATTCTAGTGGGTCTTTGTTATTTTTTTAAAAATATAACCTTTTACTATAAGTATTCTATGCAGGAACTTTGAACTTATTTCTTCTAAATTATGTATTAAGTCAATTTCTTTAATTTTCGGAGAAGTGAGAGTTTCGTCCATTTTTAGGTAATTTAATTAATGACCACTGAATCAAGCCCAAAAAATAAACTAACAATGAAAATAATCCTAAAAATTTTGCTATTGGCTGAGTAAAGTTTGCCCCGAAGAAGAAATTAAATAAATTTTTAATAATAATGTATAAATTTGACGCAGGTTCAAGCCAAATTTCACATTTAGCTGAATTAATAAAAGAAAAGCAGCTAAAGTTATTTAAACTTTGAATTAAAAAATTTAGAGAGATAAATGTCAGCGACCATCTCCATACTTTTGTTGTTGTTGTAAGGGAGTAAGAAAGATCGTATTCACTTAGTTCATCATTAATATCATTCCAAAACCAGACAGATATTGTCATTAACAATGTTGAAATATTTGTTACCAACAATGCGTAATTATATTTACCAATTAACAGTAAAAGGCTGATAAAAAATAAAATGGATATTTGCCAATATATAGATAGAAGTTTATTAACAGCTTTGTTACCTTTTTTTATTGACCAGCAAAATAATGTAAATGGAATGCCAATGAGGAAAATTATTGAAAGTTGAAAAGATAGCCAAACTGAAAGTTGATTAATAACGGTCAAAACTTTTTCTTTTTACGTACATAATTATTAAACATCAAACTGATCCTTTTTAAATTAGTATTGTCATAGTTATGAATAATATGGGTTGTTCTATTATTTTTGACAAATAAATTAATAAATTCATGAGACAGCATGTTAATCCTCTTAGTAAAAATTTTGATGAAATTGAGAGTATTCCTTCTTTGATAGAAATGTTTGATGATTCTAATTTTCCTCTTCATTTAGATATTGGAAGCGCTTCTGGTGAGTTTCTGTTTGATTTAGCTTTATCTAATAAAAATTGGAATTATTTAGGGATTGAAATCCGAGAGAAATTAGTTAAAACAGCTAAAACAAAAGTTCAAGAAAGAGAAATGAAAAACTTATATTTTATTTTTGGTAATGCTAATAAAATTGTGAATAAGTTTTATGGTGAATTTATAAATAATAATTTGAAAAGTATTTCATTTAATTTCCCAGATCCATGGTTCAAGAAAAAGCATCATAAAAGGCGTGTAATTCAGCCTGGTCTAGTAAATATTCTCTCAAAGACGATGCAAAAAAACTCACTAATTTTTGTTAAAACAGATGTAAAGGATTTATTCGATTATATGGATTACACGATCTCTAGTAATTTTGATTTTGAAATAATAGAGCAAACCGATCTTAATTATTCAGAAAGTTTTAATCCAAATAAAGTTCAAACTAATAGAGAAAAGTATGCAATTGCTAATGAACTTGATATTTATGAAAGAGTTTATATAAAAATTTGATTCATAATAAATTCAGAATATTTTTGATATCTAAATTTAGTTTATGTGTTATTTCATTTGATAAAGATTGAACCATCTTCAGATTTTTGGCTTCGACGAGAACTCTTATAAGGGGTTCTGTTCCGCTAGGTCTTATATAAATTCTACAATTATGAGAAAATTTTGAATGGTATTGATCTATAGTTTGATCAATTAAAAATTTAGTTTTTTGATTTATCTTGTTAATATCAAAAGCTAAATTTATATTAGTTAATTTTTGAGGAAAAGGTTTGAAACTGCTTTTGAGCCAATCATTTAGAGTAATATTTTTCTTCTTGCAGTATTTTGCAATTTGAAGTGCAATTAATATCCCATCTCCAGAAAAGTTATTAATTTTTGAAAGAATATGACCTGACTGTTCACCTCCCAAAACCGCATTCTTTTGATTAATTGCGTCAAAAACAAATTTATCTCCAACTTCAGTTCTGTGCAAAATTCCACCAATTTTGTTCCAAGCCTTTTCAAAACCTAAATTCGCCATTTGAGTTGATATTAGTAAATTATTTGTAAGAATTTTTTGTTCCATTAGCTCTCTACCCCAAAGAAAAAGGATATGATCACCATCTAACACACTCCCTTTAGAGTCCATTCCTATTACTCTATCCGCATCCCCATCGAAGCTAAATCCCATATCTGCAGGATTCTCTTTTAATGCTTTTTTTAATGGTTCTAGATGAGTAGAACCACAATTCACATTAATTTTTAAACCATTTTTAGAGTTATTAATAACTCTAACATCGGCCTCAAAATACTGAAAAATCTGTTTTGCACATGTTGTAGCTGATCCATGACACGTGTCTAATATTATTTTCATTCCGCTTAAATTTTCGCCTTCCATTGTTTTGATAAGGCTTTGCATGTAAATATCTATAAGCTCTTTACTTGTTTTAATCGAGATATCTTTCGTAGTAACTGATATATTTTGATTTGCTTCTGAAATTAATTTTTGAATTTTATTTTCAGAATTTTTGTTAATTTTTTGACCATTATGATCAAAGATTTTGATGCCATTATATTCGGGAGGGTTATGGCTGGCAGATATCATTATTCCACTACTAAATTTTTCTTTTTTTATTAAAAAAGGAATAGCTGGAGTCGGGCAGATTCCAAGATTTATAAATTTTTTGCCGCTTGCTACTATACCTTTGGCTATTGCCTGAAGCAGAATTTCTCCACTTATCCTTGTATCTCTTCCTAATAATATTGGATTATTATTTTCTAAAGTTAAACCTAGAGCATATCCAACTTTGAATGCTAAAGAATAAGTTATTTCTACATTAAATCTTCCTCTTATTCCATCAGTTCCAAAGATTGATTGCATAATAGGCTTTAGGAATTAAATATATTTTTGATATTTTTAAGTATTCATTCTATCAGTTGATTAAAAGGAAAATGATAAGCCCTCTCTTAATTTGATTAACTTATATAAGATATCTGAAGAAATGAAATATTCATAATGCAATCCGATAGTAGAGAACCACTTCTAAACAAAAACCTGAAAGCAATACTTGCTTTGTTTATTACGGTTGTCATTATTTCTTTGATTTTATTTAGAAATCTTTTTTTTCATTCAACTTATCTACTTAAGAGTTTTGGCGAATTATCTGTTGATCCAGCAATAGCTTTTAAAAATAACAAACCTACTTTCCTTGAATTTTATGCGGAGTGGTGTGAAGTGTGCAAAGAAATGGCTCCAAAAGTATCTGATTTAAAAGAGCAATATGAAAAAGATATTAATTTTGTTTTTTTAAATGTAGATAATCAAAAATGGGAAAACTATATTAGAAAGTTTGAAGTTAATGGAATTCCTCAAGTTAATCTTTTTGATAGAAAAGGAAATTTAAAATATAACTTTATTGGTAAACAAGAAGAATTAACAATAAAGAAAGCTCTCAGTAATATAGAAAGAGAATTGGAATCTAAAGAAGAAATTCTTAATTCTGAATTTTCAGAAATTAAAAAAAATAAAAATAATGGTATTGCTCCTCGCAGTCATGGATAATTTTACCAATCTAGAGATTTGGATACAATAGGAAAACTTTTTTTGAAAATAGATTTGCAATCTTGTGCAATACATTTATGTTCTTTTTGGGTTCCATGAGCTGATCTTAAATGAATGTAATGTATCCAAGATCTGCATGATCCAGACATGTAGATTCTTGTTGGGGTTGCTAAGGGTAAAACAAATCTTGCACATTCTTTAGCTATTCCTTCAGCGAGTAAATCTTCATATAATTTTGACGCAGCTTTAAAATGTGATGCAATTTTTGAATTAAATCTTTTTTTTAACTCATCAGGTAGGTCAGGAATAGAATTTTGCCTATTTTTAAAATCTTGTCTTCTCAACTCTGGTAAAGGAATATTACCCAATTGAGAACTATCAGCATATCTCTGCGAAAATTCCTGGAAAGTAAATGATCTATGCCTTAAAATTTGAGCTGCAATTCCTCTATTTGTTTCTATCTGTAAGGTCATAAATGATTGCTCAAATACGCTCCAATGTTCATTTTTAATGCAATAACTCAACAACTTTGAATAATCTTCATTTTTTTGATTGCTTGGATTACTTACTCTCGCAATATAAGCCATTGTTTTTTCTGCATCTGGAGTTAATGAAATTAGTTCAACTTTACTCATTTTAGATCTTCGCTAGAGTTACCTTCTCTGGTTGATTTTGATATTTACCTTTTCTATCTTTATATGTTGTAGAGCAAGGGTCACCTTCAAAAAAGAGTAGTTGGCAAATACCCTCGTTAGCATAAATCCTGCAATCTGCGCCTGAACTATTACTAAATTCTAGCGTTAGATGGCCTTCCCAACCTGCTTCTGCAGGCGTTGTATTAACTATGATACCTAGTCGGGCATAAGTACTTTTACCTATACAAATTACAGTTATATTTTCTGGTACTTTCATTTTTTCTAAAGCTACTCCTAGACCATATGAGTGAGCAGGAAGAATAAAAAATTCTCCATCCTTATCATGGTGTAGAACAGTTTTTTCTAGATTATTTGGATTAAACTTTTTTGGATTCATTACAGTTCCTGGGATATGCCTAAAAATTAAGAATTCTTTTGATGAAAGTCTTAAATCATAGCCATAAGAGGAGCATCCGTAACTCAAAACTGGCCTTTGTTGATTGTTAGGCTCAAGATGCCGCACCAAATTTGATTCGAAGGGGTTAATCATCCCTTCAGTAGCTTTTTTATTAATCCAGAGGTCATTTTTAAGCATTTTTCTATGAGCGGAGTTCGGTAATTTGATTAGCCATTAAAAGTAAATCTTTAGGAATATCTGTACCAGTAAGGATTACATCTCCTGATATAAATCGGTTTTCAAGTGTTGAAATCAAATCATCTTTATCGATTATTTTCATCTTTATCGCTAAAAAAATTTCATCAAGTATGATTTGATCATTTTCGCCAGAAAGCAATTCTTTTTTGCAATAATTCCATAATTCATAAGTAGATTCATGTATTGATTTTTTTAAATCTTTAATATTTTCAATTTCTTCAGAATGATATTGATCAAAGGAATGTGATGATCTTATCCAAGTTAAGTTGCCACAGAGCTTTACTGAATGCGCTATACCTTGCTGAACCCCTCCTTTCATGAACTGTACTAAAAGTACTTTCCTGCCGAGAGCAGCATTTCTTAGAGAGTCGCTAATAATAGAGGAATAACATCCTCTATACGGAGATTGATAGATTTGGATTTGCCCGTTTTGTGAAAATCTTTTTGAGTTTATATTGTTAGCAGAACTTATTTTTACTACATCAGCATTACTTTTTGAGTAATTATAAGATGAACTAATTACCATATTTTAGGATTCCTTTTCTATATACAGTATAATTTGAATTTATTGACGCTGCATATAGTGTAATGTTACTTAAAAAAGGTTTGAGAAAGTTGAATTTAGATGAAAGAAAATTATAGAGGTAAAAATAAGAATCAAAAACTGTTACTGTTGATACAAGATATTTCAAGTTGTCTTCTTAAATTTTTTAAATAGTAAAGATATTTATGATACCTTCTTCACGAGGAGTCAACCCCTTTAGTTCGCAACATTCCGGACAAAGTAAAATAAATACTGTTGGAGAACGTTTTCCAATTAATAGAACTTTAATGGAGGTAATTAAAGGTCTAGAGGGTGCGAACACAGAAATGGTTGAGAGATCCAAAACAATATTCTTCCCTGGGGATCCTGCTGAAAGGGTTTATCTGATAAGAAGAGGTGCAGTAAGGTTGTCAAGAGTTTATGAGTCAGGTGAAGAGATAACCGTTGCTCTGTTAAGGGAGAATAGCCTCTTTGGTGTTTTATCTCTTTTAACAGGACATAGATCTGATCGTTTTTATCATTCAATAGCTTTCACAAGAGTTGAAATGATAACAGCACCTGCGAATTCTGTTCTTAAGGCAATAGAGGAAGATGCATCAGTTGGTCTATTGTTATTACAGGGGCTTTCAAGTAGGATCCTACAAACAGAAACAATGATTGAAACTCTTACTCATAGAGATATGTCTTCTCGTTTAGTAAGCTTTTTAATGGTTCTTTGTAGAGACTTTGGAGTAGCAAGTGAAAAAGGGATCACAATAGATTTGAGACTTTCACATCAAGCTATTGCTGAAGCTATTGGTTCCACAAGAGTAACTATTACAAGATTATTGGGAGATTTGAAGGATTCCGGGCTCCTTACTATTGAAAGAAAAAAGATTACAGTATTTGACCCAATAGCCCTTGCAAAAAGATTTAATTGATACATCATTAACTATGATGTATTGAGAGTAAGTAATAGTGTGGCTTGGATTTTAATTATTTTTTTGATATTACTTGGAGGATTAATTGCACCATTTGGTGATCTACTTGGCACGAGGATTGGTAAAGCAAGATTTAGTATCTTAAAATTAAGACCAAAGAAAACAGCAACAATTGTAACGATAATAACTGGAAGCTTTATTAGTGCAATATCTATAGGATTATTGATTTTATTTAGTGAAGAATTTAGGCAAAGACTTTTTGTTGATATTCCTTTTTTACAAAAAACTTTGGATGAAAGTAAAAAGGCACTTGTACCTTTAAAGGAAGAGAGGAAGAGGCTTGAAGATAAGATTAATTATAAGGAAAGGGAATTAAATAAACTTAAAAGTGACGTTAAAGAATTCAGAAGAGGAAATGTAGTTCTTAAAAGAGGGCAAACTTTGTTTATTGGAGAAGTTACTTCTAATCCAAATATAAAAGCAGATCTTGGAAAGATTTATAAAAGTGCAGATAGATATGTTCAAAAAATTGTAATTCCTAATAAAAAAGAAATAAAAAATATTCTTTTGTGGAGAACTAGTGATATTTCTGAAATTGAGGATATCACTGCAAAAAGTGGGAACTGGATCATATTGATTAAGTCAGCAACGAATGTTTTGAGAGGAGATAATTTTGTTTTTGTATACCCAGAATTATTGCAAAATAAGATCGTTTTAAAGAGAGGAGAAGTTATTACGAGTGAGATAATTGAAAAAAAAGATCTTGATTATAAAAATGTCAATTCAAAAATTCAAACTTTGTTGAAAAAAACTAGAGATGAAATAAAGTTAAGGAACTCTATTGCAAATGAAATAACTACAAGAGGGGACTTTATTAAAAAAATTAGAGATTCAATAAAGATAAATCAAAATAACCAATATCTTTTAGAAGTTGTATCTCTAAAAGATAGTAAAACTGCAGACCCAATAATAGTTGAATTGAATATTACTAAACTTTAGTATTTTATGTCTAAATTGATCTCCATTGATCCTGGTAAATTTAAATGTGGGTTGGTTTTAGCAGAAATAAGTGAAAGAAAAGTTTATAAAGCTATCATCCTGAAAAGTGAATTTCTTGAGGATTACGTCAGAAATTTAAATAAGGTTGAAGATATATCAAAAATTATTGTTGGTAACGGTACAACCAGTAAAGAAGTCATGAAAAAACTTAATTTTTTTAAAGGAGAAATAATAACTTTTGAAGAGAAAAATACTTCTTTTAGAGCTAAAGCAAGATATTTTGAACTTTTTCCTATTAGCGGTCTGAAGTTTTTACTCCCTAGAGAGGTTTTTATTCTTAACAAGAATCTAGATGCTTTATCAGCTTTGATAATCTTAGAGGATTATTGTAAAATTAAGTTTACTTTTAATCAAAATATAGACTTTAAAACTTGGCTGAAATAGTTAACTTATATTCATTACCTGCCTCTAGTTGGTAATCTTTTTTTAGCAAAAATCTTAATAATGCATTTTCAATTAATGCTCTACCCAAGGGCGGATTTACTAATAATAAACCTTTGTTAAAAAACCATGTAAAAGTCCATTTAAATTGACTTGCTTCAACAACCCCCTTGATTTGCTTTTTTGAGAAGCAATATTCTTTAACACTTACATTGGCTATCGTTTCAGGTTTTTGTACCATTTGTTAAGTTTGTTTTTGATCAAAAGAATTTAAGTCATTTATTATGTACTCTTCTTTTGTAGTATTTAATTGTTCTAGGGATTCTATTACCCTATTGTATACTTTATCCAATATTGATTTTTCTTCTAGAGTAATATTCCCTAATACATGAGAAATAGTATTTAAATTTTTTGTTTCTCTAATAGATGGAGGAGACCCAATACCAATTCTTATTCTGTTGAAATTTTGAGTTTGTAATCTTTCAATGATGCTCTTAAGCCCATTGTGCCCGCCTGAACTGCCTTTTTTTCTAAATCTAATTTTTCCAAGAGGGAGATCTTTGTCGTCTACTATTATAAATATCTGATCTAAATTAATTTTGTACCATTCTACTATTGCACGGACAGCATCACCACTATTATTCATGAATGTATTTGGTAGAAATAGCCTATATTTAGAACCATCAATTTTAAATTCTGAACAATAACTTTTAAGTTTATCCTTTAATAAAAAATCTGTATTGTGTTTTTTAGAGAAATTTTTAAGTAGTAGAAAGCCTATGTTATGTCTGCTCTTGGAATATTTTTTACCTGGATTCCCCAATCCAATTAAATATATTTCATCCATGATGTATTACTAAATCCCTTTTTATAGAGAATTATATACAAACGAACTACAAAGTAAAAAACTCAAACGAATATTATAAAGAAGTTTTTAGTAATATCTAAATTAATTAAAATACTTCTAGAGTTCAAGAAATTAATTTCCGTTCCAATCTACTGAGAAACCTTGTAAAAGTAGTGATTGGTTGTAAATTTGTAGAAGAATAACTAGAAAAACCAGAAGTAGCAGGCCTATGACTGTCATAATAGGAACTGCTCCCCAACCAGGTACAACTTTACCTTGTCCTGAATTACCAATTGCTTTTAAAAGACTTCCTAAGGCTGTTTTTTGACCCATGTTGAATTCACAAAATCGAATATTATTTCGCTATTGTATAAGAACTTATACATAATTTGTTTACAAACTTAGCAAAATTGATGCAAACTTTATCATCTGCTCCAGATCCAGCTGTTTCCATAGCGGTTACAATACTGGCATTACTTCTAGCTTTAACGGGTTTTGGTCTATGGACTGCATTTGGCCCAAAAGCTGCAAAGCTTACAGATCCTTGGGATGATCATGATGATTAATTAAACCTAAAGTATTTCAAAATTTTCCAAAAATAAAAAAAAGTAACTCTTTTACCATAATTTAAATATATCTTTAATAAGATATAATTCTGTCAGCACTAGTAATTCCATGCTTGCCTTAAAAATCTCTGTTTACACTATTGTCTTCTTCTTTGTTGGAATATTCCTTTTCGGATTTTTAGCAAGTGATCCTACTAGAACACCAAATAGGAAAGATTTAGAAAGTCCACAAGATTAATTTTTAAATAATTTAAGTTGAATTTAGGAATATCAAATAAAATAATATTTCTTTCGTTTTTATACATTAGTTTTGTTCAACCAGGAAAATCTTCTGAATTACGAAAAATCGATAAATCCGATAACCTTTCAACATTTCAAAATACACTGAATTACAAAGACCTATCTAATTCATCACTTAATCATAATCCACAAAAATTCGCAGAAAAAAATACAGATAAATTTCTTGCTGACTTGCCGCAAAAGCAGGAGGGGTTAATAATCCAATCAGACAAACAATCTGATTTAAATAATGTTATCTATGCAGAAGGAAATGTATCTGTTTCGTATGGAGGGAAATTTCTCAAAGCTGATAATTTAACCTACGATAAGTTTAATAAAAAAATTAATGCTGAAGGAAATATAACTTTAGTTTTTGGTAAGCAAATATTAAAAATGTCTCAACTTGAGTACAATTTTAAAGATAAAACAGGGTTTTTGTTTGATGTAAAAGGCTCTATAAATTCCGATAAATTAATTACCGACCTATCTGAAAATTTTGATAATTCAGATATTCAAAAGCTTGATGATTTAATAAATTTACAAAAAAAAGAAGTTGTAAATACTCCCAACAAGGTTAGTAATTGGCTCTTTTCTACGGAAAAAATCATTATTAGTGGGGAAAAATGGAAGAGTGATAAAGCAATATTTTCTAATGATATTCTTCAATTTAAACAAGTAAAAATGGAGATTAATTCATTGGAAGTTTCTTATTTAGAAGATGAACTAAGATTCAAATCTTCTTTAAATTATTTAGTTTTAGATGAAAATGTTTCAATCCCATTTTGGCTTGGTAAAAGAGCGCTAACTAAATCCGGTCAAAATTTTGATTCAAAAAGTAGTTGGACAATTGGTTATGATGACCTAGATAAAGATGGTTTCTTTATTGGTAGAAAATTTAAGTCTATAAATTTAGCTGATGATTATTTTGTTGATTTAGAACCACAATTTTTAATTCAACGATCACTAACTGGAGAGACAAATAGTTTCGTAAAGGAAGGAGATTTAATAACTGGAGAAAAGGTAAAAAGAGAAGCTGAATTTGCTGACTATTTTGGGTTTAAATCTCAAATTAAAGGGAAAGTTAATAATTGGGATTTAGAAATAGATAATCAAATAAACTCCCTTGATACAAACAAATTTTCTGATGCGCTTAGATTAAAATCTGTTTTGAAAAAAGAAATTAATTTTTTAGATGCTAAATGGGATAAAAGTTTTTACGGAGTTTATAGAGATAGAGTATGGAATGGTTCATTAGGTGAGGCTGAAATTTATTTAGGCTATGGTTCAAAATTAGAAAAAAAACATACCTGGGAATCAAATGGTATTACTAATACTGAAGTTTTATCTTTAGGTCTGGCGCATCTCAAAGGAGAGGAGTTAAGTAATAAAAACTTAGTTGATAGTTTTAAAGGTAATTTGTTTTACTCCTTAGATAAAAACATTCCATTAACTGTTGATGAACCTAAAAATAAAATTATTGATAGTTCTTATGAGTATATCTATGAGCCAATTAAAAAAGGACTGAGTCTTAATACAAGAATGGCAGCTTTATATTCTATTTATGATGATGGAAAACATCAAGAATATATAGGCTTCGGCTTTGGTCCAGAGTTAATTTTAGGTAATTTCAAAGCTAAAAATTTTGACTATACACGTATTAGTATTTTCCCTTTTTATAAATTAAAAAATGGGGAAAGTGTATTCAAATTTGATCAAATTTCCGATAAATTCACTTTAAATATTGGTTTTGATCAACAAATCTTTGGGCCAATTATCCTTAAAAGTATTGGGACATTAAATTTAGACAGTGATTCAGATAATTACGGAGAATTTATAGATTCTAAAATCTCAATAAATTGGAAAAAAAGATCTTATGAATTTGGCATTTTTTATCAACCTCATAATCAAGCTGGAGGAATCTCTTTTAGCCTCTTTGGATTTAGATAGTTACAATAAAGGAGTATTAAATTTCAAATAAGGTAAGTCATTAAATTTATTTTCAATTAGATTTTCATTTTCAAGAAGTGTAGAGGTGGCATCCCATTCTCCTGTTAAAAACATTTTTCTTGAGCTTTCCCTAATTTCAAGATTAAAATTTAAATCTTTTGATTTTGCTAAGGATTTTTTCAGATCAATTTCTAAAAATAAAAATTGATTATCGCAATAGTTTTGTATTTCTTCTATGGATTTTTTAGGTAACGTAAAACATGGAATCCCGATTGCAATACAGTTACTGTAAAAAATATCGGCGAAACTCTCTCCTATAATTGCTTTTATACCCCATCTCATAAGCGCTTGGGGAGCATGCTCTCTGCTGGAACCACATCCAAAATTGCTATTAACAATTAGTATCGAGGCATTTTTGTTTTCCTTAAGATCAAAAGGATGCTTTCCTTTTAAAGTTTTTCTATCGTCTTCAAAAACAGATTCACCCAATGAATCAAAGTTAACACACTTTAAAAAACGCGCTGGAATTATTCGATCTGTATCAATGTCGTTACCAATCAACGGGATACATTGCCCGTTAATATTTGAAATTTTTCCAATTGGCTGGGTAAACTCTGATTTCATCAGTTAATAAATTCTCTAACGTCACTGACTTTGCCATTAATTGCAGCAGCGGCAACCATTGCTGGACTCATGAGAAGTGTTCTTCCACTGGGAGATCCTTGCCTACCCTTGAAATTTCTATTACTAGAACTCGCACTAACTTGATTACCTATTAGCTTATCTGAATTCATTGCTAAACACATTGAGCAGCCAGGTTCTCTCCATTGAAATCCAGAATCCTTAAATATCTGATCAAGACCCTCTTGTTTTGCTTTAGTGGCTACTTTTTCTGAACCTGGAACTGCAAATGCTTTGACATTCTTGGCTACTTTTTTGCCTTTTAATACTTTAGCTGCAACTCTTAAGTCACTGATTCTTCCATTTGTGCAACTACCTATGAAACAAACGTCTACAGGAGTATCTTTTATTAATTGTCCAGGCTTGAAACTCATATATTCATAAGCCTCTTCTGCAACTAATTTATCATTTGGGGATAATTCATCTAAAAGAGGGATTTGTTGATTAATGCTTATACTTTGGCCGGGAGTAATCCCCCAGGTTACAGTTGGTTCTACCTTAGAAGCATCTAATTTAATTACGTCATCATAAATTGAATTTTCATCGCTTTTTAATGATTCCCACCATCTAAGCGCTCTATCCCAATGTTCATTTTTTGGAGCATATAATTTATTTTTAATGTAATTAAAGGTCTTTTCATCAGGGTTGATGTAGCCGCATCTTGCTCCTCCTTCAATAGACATATTGCATATCGTCATCCTTTCTTCCATTGATAATTCATGTATCGCAGGTCCTGCGAATTCATATGCAAAACCTACTCCTGCCTTTACACCAAGTTTATTAATTATATGAAGGACTAAATCCTTAGCATAGACACCCTTAGATAATGTATTGTCACACCAAATCTGCCTCACTTTCAATTTGTTCATGGCTAAGGTTTGGGTAGCAAGAACATCTCTTACTTGACTTGTACCTATACCAAAAGCAATTGACCCAAAAGCTCCATGAGTTGAAGTATGAGAATCTCCGCAAGCGATTGTCATTCCTGGCTGAGTTAGGCCTAATTCCGGTGCTACTACATGGACTATTCCTTGATTACCACTGCCAATATTAAAAAATCTTATTTTATTTTCTAAGCAATTCTTCTCAAGTGTTTCAATCATCTGTTCAGCGAGATTATCCTTGAAAGGCCTGCTTTGATTATCTGTTGGCACAATATGATCAACAGTAGCAACAGTTCTATCAGGGAATTTTACTTTTAATTTTTTGTCCTTTAAAGCACCAAATGCTTGAGGACTCGTCACTTCATGGATAAGGTGAAGACCAATAAATATTTGATCAGATCCTCCAGGAAGACTTGAAACCTTATGTAAATCCCAAACTTTATCAAATAGGGTATCTTGACTCAATTTGTAAAAATAGTTACTTACTATTCGATAATAGGATTAATCGGAGGCTGTTCAAACACACATTTACACTTAGTCTTTGAATTTCTATTCGATTTCGTGTTGAGTTAAATAGTTTTTTTATATTAGTTATATGATTATTTGGTCCTGAAATTGAAATATAGACAAGTCCAACCGGTTTATCTTGACTGCCTCCGTTAGGCCCAGCTATTCCACTAATTGCTATTGCCCAATCTGCTCCTAATTTTTCTTTTACATTAATTGCCATGTCCTCACAAACTTCTTCAGAAACAGCTCCATATTTTGTAAGCTTTTCTCTAGAAATATTTAATAATGAATTTTTTAGTTCATTACTATAGGAAACAATACTACCTTGAAAAACTTGAGATGAGCCTGATATTGAGGTTAGTGATGAAGATAGAAGGCCTCCGGTGCAAGATTCAGCAAAAACAATTGTTTCGTTCCTCTTGGTTAATTCTTTTATTAAAACGCTAGGAAGAGTATCGTTATCCTCTCCAAAAATAAATTTTGAAAAATCTTTTTTTAATTTTTCTTTAATAGGTTTAATTATGTTTTTTGCTTCTAGGTCGTTCTTAGCTCGCGCGGTGATTCTGAGTTTAACCTCTCCTAAGTTTGCATATGGAGCAACGGTAGGGTTTTTAAGATTTAATAGATCATTAATTTTTTCAGCAACGCTTGATTCTCCAATACCCGCAAATTTAAGAGTATTTGAGAAAAAGGAATAATTATCTGAGAATTTGGTTTTAATGAAATCATACGCCGTCTCTTCCCACATAGTTTTCATTTCACTGGGTACTCCTGGGAAAGTAAGGATAGTAAAATCTTTTACTGGTTCCCAAATCATTCCTGGGGCAGTGCCCCTAGGGTTATTAATAATTTGAGCATTTTCTGGGAAGAAACATTGTTTCCTTAAGCTGGAGGAATCGTCCTTGAGCTTTGAGTTTGAGAGTTTTTGTTTAATTTCATCCCATAAAAGCGGTCTTTCAAAAAGAGATACATTAAAAGATTTGGCTATTGCTTCAGTAGTTAAGTCATCTGGGGTGGGTCCCAAGCCACCAGTTGTAATTAGAAGATTACTTCTTGTCGATATTTCTTGAATTACTTTTATAATTCGATCACAATTATCACCTACAGTTGATTGCCTAAAGTGATTTAAGCCTAATTGAGATAACTGTTCAGAAATCCATTGAGCATTTGTGTTGATAATATTTCCTAAGAGTAGCTCTGTTCCAATAGAAAGAATTTCAACTCCCTTGGAGTTAGGACTCATTTAATTGATGCTTCAAGTTTGCCTTCATAAAGAGGAAAACGATTACATAAGGTTAATACTCTTTCTTTACATTTACTTTCAATCAGTGAATCGTCTGGGTTAAGTAATCTATCAGCAATAATTTCACCAACTTCAGCAAAAGCATCCTCGTTAAAGCCTCTAGTAGTTAGAGCAGCAGTTCCCAACCTTAGTCCGCTGGTTACAAAAGGTGATTCAGGGTCAAATGGAACAGTATTTTTATTTGCAGTGATATTCACTTCACTTACAAGTAAGTCAGCAATCTTACCAGTCATATTGATACTTCTTAAATCGAGTAAAACAATATGGTTATCAGTGCCTCCGCTAACGATATTAATACCTCTATTTATTAAAGTTGAAGCTAGAACTTTTGCATTTTTTATTACTTGTTGGGAATAATTAACGAAATCTGGCTGCAAGGCTTCTCCAAATGCAACTGCTTTAGCTGCAATTATATGTTCGAGGGGCCCACCCTGAGTTCCAGGGAAAACAGATTTATCAAATTTCTTTCCAAATTCTGCATCTTTACACAAGATAAGTCCCCCTCTAGGCCCTCTTAATGTTTTATGAGTAGTTGTGGTTACTACATCACAATATGGTATTGGATTTGGGTGAAGTTTACTTGCTACAAGACCGGCGATGTGTGCAATATCAGCCATTAAGAATGCACCAACTTCATCTGCAATATTTCTAAATGACTCAAAATCGATTGTTCTTGGATAAGCAGAATATCCACATATGATTAATTTTGGTTTTGTTTCAAGTGCTATCTCTCTTATTTCATCAAAATTTAATTCACTAGTTTCTTTATTAACACCATAGTGAACTGCATTGAACCATTTACCGCTCATATTTACTGGAGACCCGTGAGTTAGGTGTCCACCATGAGATAAATCCATCCCCATGATTGTGTCGCCAGGTTTAAGTAGACTTAGGAAAACAGCAGCATTTGCCTGCGCTCCACTATGGGGTTGAACATTAGCCCAATTTGCATTAAATAATTTTTTAGCTCTCTGAATAGCTAATTCTTCTATTTCATCAACAAATTCACATCCACCGTAATATCTTTTTTGAGGTAATCCCTCGGCGTATTTATTTGTAAGGACGGAACCTTGAGCCTGCATAACGGCAATTGATGCGAAATTTTCGCTTGCGATTAGCTCAAGATGAGTTTCCTGCCTATTTTTTTCAGAGTTGATAAAATTTGATATTACTGGATCACTTTCTTTAAGATTTTTAAGGATATTCATTGAATTTGATAAGTAATACCCATAATATAGACGATATTTTTTAGAAAAATATAAAAAGAATATTTCAGAATTTTAAACGCGCCTGGAGAGATTCGAACTCCCGACACCCTGATCCGTAGTCAGGTGCTCTAATCCACTGAGCTACAGGCGCATAATTATGTAATATCTCTGTTTCAGGGTCTCTTAGTCAACTAGATTTCGGGTAAAATGTCTATTATTAACAATCTAATTATTAATATGCCTATAAAGTGGTACGGAAATGGTGATTTAGAAGATCCTATTTATAAACATTTTTCTCGAATAGTAAATTTTGTTATTCACTGCATGATATTTACTGCGATTGTAAGTGGCACGTGGCTTTTAAAAGAGATTAAATATGAAATCGGCTATTTTAATAATTTTGCAATTGTCTGGTCAGTTCTTTTGGCCTCCCATTTACTTTTCGTAATTATAAAAAAACCTAAAGATACTTCAAAACAATCAACTTAAATTAATTTATATTTATGGACTCTCAGATACGTATAAGTGATCTAGAAAATTTTATTTCCGAAAAGGTTTTTATCAAAATAGAAAAGTGGAATTTATACCTTGGAGATGCTGGCCTAGCTAGAAATCTTGCTATTGAGTGTATCAGCAATAAAGATCAAGGCCCTCTGGAGGCTGCAAAAATAAGTTTGAAAGCAATAGATGTAAAAGTAGGGGATGGTGTTAACAGTATTCCACTTATCAACTTAATTACCTCTTCACAAATTATTGAATTAGAAGATATTTTGGAGAAATTTTTTGATAATTAAATGTTTTTTTGAAATATTTTAAATTTATTTACTTTAAAGAATTTAGTTATTAAAAAATAAATAATAAAAAAAGTTAATGACTCAATTATCAAAACAAAAAGTTTTTGAATAAATGTATTGAATAGAGGCAAAGTTTGAAAAATCAAAAAACATATATAGCCTGTAATTAAAGCTGATACGGAAATCAAGATAATCTTTATGAATAAAAGGGAAAAAGGTAAACGCAGATTGTGATTCTTTAAATTTATAGAAAGAATACAGCAAATGATAAAGTTTACTGCTGCTGAAGATAATATTATTCCTTGAATTTCCAAGTTATAAGGTGCCAAAACTCTTATCAAAATCCAATCAAAAAAGATATTCAGCAAAATTCCTAAGAGAGACAATTTGAAGGGTAATTTAGTTTTTTCAATTGAATAATAAGTTCTTACTAATAGATCTCTATAAAGGTAAAAAGGGATGCCAACTGAATATGCAATTAAAATTTTTCTTACTTCGTCAACTGCTTTGAAATCAAAAGCCCCTCTTTGAAAGGCCAATTGTACTATTTGATTATTGAAAGTTATAAAAAAGGCAGTTAAGAAAATAGTTGTTAAAAAACAATACTCTATACCTATAGTCAAATTTTTTCCTAACTTTAAATACTTTTTATCTGCTTTTAACTTTGAAAACTTTGTTAATAGCGGTAAGATTAACGAGTTTGATAATATGCCAAGTGGTGCTTGTATAAGAAAGTTACCATATGCTAATCCGGATGCTGCTCCTTGAAAGCTTGAAGCGAAAAACATATCTACATATACATTGATTTGGCCAAGGCTAGAGGAAATACTTGCAGGCAAAATTAGATTAAGAATTCTTTTTTCTTCTTTGATAAAGGAATAAAAATTGGATTTAAACCTTAATAAGCCAATTTGATTTATTGCCCTGATTTGAATGAAAAATTGTGTAAATGTTCCGACTAAAGTTGCAGAAGCAAGTAAAGCGGAAGATGGAAGAAAAGTTGTATTATTTTTATTTGAAATCCAACTTAATAAAATAAAAAAAATAATTGTAACGCTTATGATTGCTGGACTAATAGTTGAGGTTAAAAATTTATTTCTAGAATTTAGGGCCCCAAAACTTAAACCTATAAAACCAGATAAAGGGATACAAGGAGTAAGAATTCTTAATTGAAAAGTTGCTATAGATTTTGCTTCATTACTTAAATTAGGACCTATTAAATTAATTAAAAAACTTGCATTAAAGTATATAAACAATCCCAATAAAATTAATATTAGAGTTAGTTTTATGCTTACTTGTGTTAGTACAACGCCGCTATCTCTATTGTTTATGGGAGTTAAAACTGCAACAACCGCATTGTGAAATGAACCATTAATTCCGCCAATAATTACTAAAAAGAAACCTGGAATAATATAGGCATAATTAAATGCGTCATATGTTATTCCTATGCCAAAAGCAGCAGCAATAAATGCCTCTCTCGTAAAACCAACTAATTTACTAAGACCAGTGCCAAAAGAAATTGAAAAAACATTATTTTTAAAATATGAATTCATTTACTGTTTTTTTTCAAACATTCTTCAATAAGATTCAATTATATTTGTTTTTTAACTAATTACAATTTTATGAAAGAGAGGATAATTGAATTTAATCCACTAATTGAAGGGGTTTTAATCAAGAGGTATAAAAGGTTTCTTGCAGATATTAAATTAGGGAGTGGAGAAGTAGTAACTGCTCATTGTGCTAACACAGGCCCAATGAAGGGGCTTTTGAGTGAGGGAGCAAAAGTAAGAATAAGTGTTTCCCCTTCTCCAAAAAGAAAATTACCTTTTACTTGGGAACAGATATGTGTTTCTGATGCAAAAAACGAGGAGGTTTGGGTAGGTATCAATACTCTATTTGCAAATAAGTTAATCAAAAAGGTTATTGAGAAAAATCTGCTAAAGGCAATGATAGGCGAAATAGAGACAATTAAATCTGAAGTCCCTTATGGAAAAGATAAAAAAAGCAGAATTGACTTTTTTTTAACTCCAAAATCTTCAAATCCTGATAAACGTAACATTTACATAGAAGTTAAAAATACGACTTGGATTAAAGAAAATGTAGCTCTTTTTCCAGATACAGTAACGAAAAGAGGCCAAAAACACCTCATGGAATTAAAGGAATTAATTCCAGAAAGTAAAAGTGTCTTAATACCTTGTATTACTAGAAAAGACGCTTGTTTTTTTGCCCCTGGAGATGATGCAGATCCCTTATACGGCAGTCTTTTTAGGGAATCTTCAAGTGCAGGAATGATAACTATTCCATGTTCCTTTGAATTCCATAAAGATCACATATCATGGATTGGAATTAAACCTTTAAAATAGCCGAAAAACTTGATATTTTGAAACCCAAAAAAAAAATAACTTTTAAATTTAACAAATTATTTTTAGGGTGCAACTATAAAATTGGTATAAACAACTACTAGACACGGATAAGTTTTTTGAATAAATTTAAATTTGAAAGGAAACAGCACAAACTGTTTTTTTGCAGATCTAATTTTTTTTTATGACCACTGCTTTGCAAACGCCTCAAAGGCGCTCTAGGTCCAAACTTCAAGATGCAAGTCTTGTCAATGGACCTATGCTCCTTTTGAGGAGTATTCGAGGATTTAGTTCAAACCGCTCTATGTTGTGGCTTGCAACTGTTCCCCTAGCTTTGTTTGGTTTAGGTATTTTTAATCTTTCAGCTCACGCAGCTGATTTACCTGAGTTGAATGCAGCTTTTCTTGCTAACAATTTATGGCTTTTGATCGCTACTATTCTAGTGATCTTTATGAACGCCGGTTTCGCTATGGTTGAGGCAGGTATGTGCCGTTCTAAGAACGCTGTTAACATTCTTGCTAAAAACCTCTTTGTATTTGCTCTAGCTGTAACTTCTTATTGGTTTATCGGCTATTCATTAATGTACGGAGGAAGTGTTGCTGACGGTTGGCTTTATTTTGGCGGCTTATTTTTTGATCCAACAGTTACTGCAGATATGGTAACTGATGCTGGATTAGTCCCAACTGTTGATTTCTTGTTCCAGTCTGCTTTTGCAGGAACTGCGGCAACTATCGTTTCCGGTCTTGTTGCTGAAAGAGTTAAATTTGGAGAATTTGTTGTTTTTGCTGTTGTATTAACTGCATTTATATATCCAATTGCTGGTAGCTGGAAATGGAATGGTGGTTGGCTTGATTCTCTAGGTTTTGTTGATTTTGCTGGTTCTTCAATTGTTCACTCAGTTGGAGCATGGGCGGGTCTTGTAGGAGCTATGCTTCTTGGACCAAGAATTGGCAAATACTCTGATGGGAAACCACAGGCTATGCCAGGACACAATATGGCTATAGCTACTCTAGGTGCATTAGTCCTATGGATAGGTTGGTACGGATTTAACCCCGGTTCTCAACTTGCTATGGATCAATGGGTTCCATATGTTGCTGTAACAACTACTTTAGCAGCAGCAGCTGGTGCTATTGGTGCAACTATTGTTTCTACATTAACTTCTGGTAAGCCTGATCTTACAATGATAATTAACGGAATCCTAGCTGGTTTGGTTAGTATCACTGCTGGTTGTGGTGATATGACTCTTGCTGGAGCCTGGTTCGCAGGTCTTGTCGGCGGAATTATCGTTGTATTTTCTGTTGCAGCACTTGATGCCGCTGAGATCGATGATCCTGTAGGTGCATTCTCTGTTCACGGAGTTTGTGGTGTATGGGGTACTGTAGTTATCGGTCTTTGGGGTACAGCTGTACAAGGTGATGGAGCAGGTATGGGATTGTTCAATGGTGGAGGTATTACCCTTCTTCTAGTTCAAGCTCTTGGTGCCGCAGCTTATGCTATTTGGACACTTGTTACTTGCTGGATTGCCTGGTCTGTAATTGGAGGATTATTCGGTGGAATCCGAGTATCTGAAGAGGAAGAGACTCAAGGCTTAGATATAGGAGAGCATGGAATGGAAGCATATCCAGACTTTGCATCTGCTAAATAATCTAATTGACAATTGATTTAAGAAACCTGACTTATGTCAGGTTTCTTTTTTTTTCGAAAAATTATTTAAAACATTGTAATATAGGAAAATGGATACTCAAGCTTTTAGAAGATCCCTTCACCATTCTGATAGATACAATAGAAGGGGTTTCGATTCTCCAACAAAAAGAGCTCAAGCGTTAGAAGAAGCTTACCAAAGTGATTTGATAAGTTCTATTCGGGATAATAATTTTACCTATACTAAAGGCAGACTAAATATAAAGTTGGCCCAAGCCTTCGGTTTCTGTTGGGGAGTTGAAAGAGCTGTTGCAATGGCTTATGAAACTAGAAGACATTATCCAAATGAGAATATTTGGATAACAAACGAAATAATTCATAATCCCTCGGTTAATGATCATTTAAGAAAAATGAATGTGAAATTCATCTCAGCTAAAAATGGGATCAAAGATTTTTCTTTAGTTTCTAATGGGGATGTTGTTATACTTCCTGCTTTCGGAGCTACTGTTCAAGAAATGAAACTCTTGCATGAGAAAGGTTGTCATATTATTGATACAACTTGTCCATGGGTTTCTAAGGTTTGGCATACAGTTGAAAAACATAAAAAACATATTTTCACATCTATTATTCACGGAAAATTTAAACATGAAGAGACTCTCGCTACAAGTTCATTCGCAGGTAAATATTTAGTTGTACTTGATCTAGAAGAAGCGAACTACGTTTCTGAATATATTCAGGGGAGAGGTAATAGGAATGAGTTTATGAACAAATTTGCTAAAGCTTGTTCTAATGGATTTGATCCTGATAAAGATTTAGATAGAGTGGGAGTCGCAAATCAGACAACGATGCTTAAGAGCGAGACTGAGGAAATTGGAAAGGTTTTTGAAAGGACAATGTTAAAGAAATTTGGACCAGAAAACTTAAATAGTCACTTTTTAGCTTTTAATACTATTTGTGATGCAACTGAAGAAAGGCAAGATGCAATGTTCTCTCTGGTTGATGAAGACCTTGATATTTTAGTAGTTATTGGAGGCTTTAATTCTTCCAATACTACTCACCTACAAGAAATAGCAATTAATAAAAATATTTCATCTTTTCACATTGATACGCCAGAGAGGATATCGGTTAAAGAAAACTCAATATTTCATAAACCACTAGGATCAGACTTAGAACTTAAAAATAATTTTCTACCTAGTGGAAAAATTAATGTTGGAATTACCTCAGGTGCATCCACTCCTGATAAGGTTGTTGCAGATGTTATTGAAAAGTTAATTGATATTGCTTCCTGAATTTTTTATTCATTTAAAAATTTGCTTAGTTTTTTTAATTTATTAGTCAGATAATTCCAAATGATCTACTTTATTAACTAGAATAATGAAAAATTATTGAAGTATGGAAGACAAAGCACAAACTAATCAGGTTCAAACTGCAAGTATGAATAGAACTAAAGCGCCCCAAAAAGTTGAAGTTGTAGTTGCCAATTCATCTTCAGGGTCAGAAGTAAATATCCTTGGTGAACTATCTATTTTTGTTTTAAGGATAGGTTTTTGTGCTTTGATGATTCATCATGGACTAGAGAAACTTCAAGATCCCCAGGGTTTTGCTGAGTTTGTGGTTGGTAAGTACTTCCCATTTTTGCCCGGCGATCCTGTTATTTGGACTTTTGGAGCAGCAATTACTCAATTAGTATGCCCTGTAGGATTGGCTTTGGGGATTTTTGCGAGGCTTTCTTCTCTTGGTCTATTCTCCACCATGGCATTTGCAGTTTATTTTCATCTACTTGATACTGGACTAGAAGGTTTTCCTCTGGCAGTTGTTGAAGGGCATAATTATGCTTTCGAATTGTCTTTTATATATGGGGCTATTTCTCTCTACTTTCTTTGTGCAGGTCCTGGGAGGCTATCTTTATTCAGAAAAACTAATAAGATTACATATTATCCAAAATCAACTTAATTCAATGTAAAAAATGCCTTTTTTGAGTAAATACCATTGAGATTCCTTTCGAATTACACATATCAATACTTTCTTGGTCTCTTAGACTTCCTCCAGGTTGAATAATAGCTTTTATTCCATATTCATTTGCTAGTTCTACAGTATCTGCAAATGGGAAAAACCCATCACTGGCCAAAACAGCATCAGAACATAAACTTCCAGCTGCTTTTAATGCAATTTTTGCTGCTCCAACCCTATTCATTTGTCCAGCTCCAATACCAATAGTTTTTTGGTCTTTTGCAATAATGATGGCATTAGATTTAACGTGTTTACAAATTTTCCAAGCAAAATTTAGATCTAAATTAATTTGATTACTTGGATTTTTATTAGTTACTGAAATCCAATTTTCAGTTTTTTCTTGACTTTCATCAGTATCTTGAACTAGTAATCCGCCCATTATTGATTTAGTAGAAACTTGATTCTTTTTTGGAAGTTGATCTTTTGAAAACTTTAAAATTCTTAAATTCTTTTTAAATTTTAAAATTTCTAAAGCTTCCTCATCGAAAGATGGAGCGACGACACACTCTAAGAAAATATCTTTGAGGTGAATTGCGGTCTCACTATCAACATTCGAATTAAAAGCAACTATTCCTCCGAATGCACTGACCGAGTCGCATTCTAAGGCATTCAAAAATGCTTTAGAAGCTGAATTACTTACAGAGGCACCACAAGGATTATTGTGTTTTAAAATAACAGAAGCAAACGAGTCGGTTGTAAGTTCATCTTTTCCTGTGTAGCCAAATTCTAAAACTGTTGAAAGTGCTGACTCAAGATCCAATAGATTGTTATAACTTAAATCTTTACCTTGTAATTGTTCTGCTGAGTTCCATCCAATGTTACTTAAACCATACCAGAAAGCTTTTTGATGAGGATTCTCCCCATATCTCAAGGTTTTGATTAGTGAGTAAGATTCAATATATTTGGAAGATTGTAAACCTCCTTCTTCTCTTATCCAATTAGATATAGCAGCGTCATAGTCTGCTGTATGTTGAAAAGCTTCAAGGGCTAATTTTGCTTTATATGAGTCTTTCAATTCACCTTTTTTACTTTCTTCAAGAAAATTTTGATACTGACTAGGATCAACTAAAATGGAAACGTCTTTATGATTTTTAGCTGCAGAGCGAATCATTGATGGCCCTCCGATATCTATATTTTCAATAGCATCTTCCCATTTAGCTCCATTATCTACAGTTTTTTTAAAGGGATATAAATTGACAACTACTAAGTCAATTAACTCAATATTGTTAGCTTCTATATCTTTTTTATGTTCCTCGTCGGTTCTTTTTGCTAATATTCCCCCGTGTATTTTTGGATGTAAAGTTTTAACTCTTCCTCCAAGAATTTCTGGAGAATTAGTAAAATCTGCAACTTTAATAACTGGAATTTTTGCCTCTATAAGATGTTTGGCAGTTCCTCCACTTGATAGAATTTTATAATTAAATTGCTCTACCAATTCCTTGCAAAATGGGATTATATTTTTTTTATCAGAGACACTTACTAAAGCTAATCGTGACATTATGGGAAAGTTTACTTACTTAAGAATATAAACATGAAATATGCCATCAATCATGAATTTGTCTCGATTAGCTCTCAAACTGCAACTCATAGAATTATTTTGATGCATGGTTGGGGAGCTGATTCAGATGATCTTTTAACATTTGGTAAGGAGATGACTGAAAAAATTAATCTTGATTTTGAGGTAATTTCTTTGAGTGCTCCTGGATTCCATCCAAGTGGTCAGGGAAGACAGTGGTATGGATTATACCCACATGATTGGAATGGAGCTGAGGTTGAAGTAAATAAACTTTTAGTTACATTAAAAATATTTGATACTGATCAGATTCCACTAAGAAAAACAATTTTGTTGGGCTTTTCTCAGGGGGCGGCAATGGCAATTGATGCAGGATTTAAATTAAATTTTGGATTAATTGTTGCTTGTAGTGGTTATCCTCACCCCAACTGGGCCCCGGGGGAAAAATGCTCGCCATTTATAATTAGTCATGGTTTATTTGATGACGTCGTTCCTATAGAAGCTTCTAGGACTATTTATGAAAAGGTAAAGAGTAAAACTTCTAAATTTTGCGAATTAATAGAATTTGATGGATACCATCAAATTGATCCAAATTTAATAGGCTTTATAAGTAAAAATATCAGTAATATTTTTTAAACAAAAGCATATTCGTATTCTTCAATTTCTTCCCAATCATCTGCAGTAAGTTCTAAACCTTCAAATATTTTTTCTTCACCAATTCCCTCTACAACGGTTTTTAATGATGGAAATAAAAAATGATTTTCTTCAGCATATTGGGCACTAAATAACCCTTTTTCACCCCAAAAAAACCTATCTGTGGTATGCTCATTTCTTCTGACATTGAAAACTGAAGGTGCAGAGAGGCCATTTTCAGCTATGAATCTTCTTGCAGCTGTAACTGGTTTATGTTTACCAGTTTCGATATGATAAATAGGTACATGTGCCATTACTCTTTGGCCAGCCAATCTTCTTCTGCTGATTCTTTTTCTTTTTTTTGACATTGATTGGTACTCCTGAAATTATTAATTAGATTAGTTTTATCAATTTTTACTAATCTTATATATGTGATTTTAAATTCACTTCAAATTACATAGAGGACCCATCAACCCCTGATGTATCTTAGAATATGATTAAATATTCATATTTGAGGCTGGCTAAAGCCAGACCTCTATATATCTTAATACTTTTTTCATATTTTACAAGACTTTTTTCAATTTTTTTTTTAAAATTTCTCAAATTATGAATCTTTCAAAAAAATTTGAAGAACTAGTTATAAAACAGTTAGAGAGTTTTGGATGCTCAATGGGCGTGACTAATCTAGTTATGTATCTTGCTTCAGCTAAGCAAGGAACTAAAGCATCTTTTGAAATGATTGGTCAATGGCCGCAAGTTGATAGGCTTCTTACCTCAATTGAAGATGATCCTTCACTAAAGGTTTCATCGCCTAATAGAAGATGGTACCCGCTTCAAGAAAACGATATTCTTCTTGGTGTCCTTAGGGTAGAAACTGATTTGAAGGAGGGGAGCTGGCCAGTATCTCTTGATTCTAGATTAAAAGCTCTTTCAGTATCTTTAGCAAAATGCGTCTCTATCGAATTAGAACGTCAAAATAAAAATGAAGAAATAAATTATTTAAAAAATCAGGTGAATGTCATTGTCCATCAATTAAGAAATCCATTGGCTGCTATTAGGACATATGCAAAATTACTAATAAAAAGACTTGGAGCAGATGACGATTCTATTGAAATAGTCGAACGCATGATAAAAGAGCAAAAACAAATTAATCAATATATGGATTCTTTTGCGCAATTAAATTCACCTATTCACCTGCCGCTAGCAATTGGAGAGGAAAGATTATTGTTACCACCAAATTTAGATAATAAAAAGGTAATAACTGTTCAGAGTTTATTGAGGCCAATATTAGAGAGGGGTAAAGCTAATGCGGACTTAGAGAATAGAGATTGGACTGAACCTTCTCTTTGGCCAGAATGGACCATATCACCTTTAAAGGCAAAATATGCTGTAATTGCAGAAATTGTGGCCAATTTATTAGAAAATGCGTTTAAATATACTCAAAAAGATGCTGAAATTGGACTCGCAATTACGAGTAATGGACTTTGTATATTTGATGATGGTAAAAAAATAACGGAAAATGAAAACGAGAAAATTTTTGAAAAAGGTTTTAGAGGATCTGCCGCTAAGAAGAGTGACGGTACTGGTGTGGGGCTTTTTTTAGCGAGGAAATTAGCAAAACAAATTGGAGGAGATTTGAAATTGCTGGAAAGTAAATCGATTGATAATAATGAGAAATTAAAAAATCTTAAGAAGAAAAATATTTTCTATTTAGAACTACCTATAAAAGAATTGCATACATAAACATCATTACAGTTTCAACCAATACAACACTTGCACCGCAGGCATCTCCATTGAAGCCTCCAATTTTATTACCCAGTATGTTCGGGATAGAATAGCTTAGAAAAATACCAATCAAAATAAGAATTAAAAATTTAATTAATATTGCTTTGGATGTAATTGAAACTAATTGATATGCAATGAAAATTAAAAGAAAAATAATTGAGATCAAAGATTCTTTTTTAAATCCATTCCAAAACTTTTTGTGACTAATAGATTTTTTCTTATAACTCATATATTTAAACTTTTCTATAAAAAATAAATTGGAAAATCTTCCCCAAAATAAGCATATAGGTAAAACAAAAATTATTTGGTTCTGAATTTTCAGTATGCAAGCAATTTGAATTAAAGTTATAAAAACTAAAGCTTGAACGCCAAAAGACCCAACTTTACTGTCTTTCATGGCTTTTAAAAGTTTCTTTTTACCCGCAAAAATACCATCGAAAGTATCCATTAAACCATCATGGTGTAAACCACCAGTAATTAAATATCCTGAAGCCAAACAAATTAATGTGGATGAATAAATTGACCAAGAGTTTGTTCTTAAAAAAAGAAAAATATAACTTTGTATTATTCCAATAAAAAATCCTAACGGCGGTGCAAATTGTGCAATATTTTTAAATTCAGGACTAATTAAAGGTATTTTTGGAAAAGTCGTATAGAAAATCCAAGATCCTGCTAAATTTTTTATTAAATATTTTTTGATGAGATAAAAATAGATTCAATATTAAATAATAGGGTAGATTAATGAAAAAACATCAAAAAATTTTATAAATTATCGTGTTTGAATTTGAAATCACATCAAATTGTAGTACTACAAGGGCAAGAACTGGTATTTTTCATACACCAAATGGTGAGGTAAACACCCCAAAATTTATGCCTGTGGGTACTTTGGCAACGGTTAAAGGAATCTCATCTAAGCAGTTAAACTCTACAGGGTCAGAAATGATTCTCTCGAATACCTTTCATCTTCATTTACAACCTGGAGAAAAACTAGTTAAAGAATCTGGAGGAATACATAATTTCATGAATTGGCCTAAGCCTATTCTTACTGATTCAGGGGGATATCAAGTTTTTAGTTTGGCCAAATTAAATAATATTTCTGAAAAAGGTGTGGAATTTAAAAATCCAAGAGATGGTAGTCATGTATTTTTATCACCTGAAAAAGTAATACAGATTCAGATGGATCTTGGATCGGATGTTGCGATGGCTTTTGATCATTGTCCTCCGCATACAGCTAATGAAAATGATATTGAGGACTCTTTACGAAGAACTCATTCATGGTTGCAAAAATGTGTTGAGACTCATCAGAAATCTAATCAAGCATTATTCGGCATAGTTCAAGGTGGTAAGTATCCTAAATTAAGAGAATATAGCGCAAAATATACAAGTTCTTTTGATCTGCCTGGAATAGCAGTGGGAGGTGTGAGTGTTGGCGAGGCAGTCGAAGAAATACATAGTGTTATAAATTATGTCCCCAAATTCTTACCAATAAATAAACCAAGATATTTAATGGGAATTGGATCTTTAAGAGAAATTTCTTTAGCTGTTGCTAATGGATTCGATATATTTGACTGTGTTTTGCCTACAAGACTAGGAAGACATGGTACTGCATTCTTTAATGATGAAAGATTGAATTTGCGAAATGCTCGATTTAAAAATGACTTTTCTCCGATTGACAAAACTTGTAAATGCGAAACCTGTAAATCCTATTCTCGAGCATATTTGCATCATCTAATTAGAAATGACGAAATATTAGGCCTAACTCTCATAAGTTTGCATAATATTGCTCACTTAATAAGATTTACCAATGCAATTTCTACTGCAATTAGAGATAATTGTTTTACAAATGATTTCGCTCCTTGGAAAACATCCTCTATTGCTCATCATACGTGGTAACGTCTTATCATAATTAATTAAATTATCAAAAAGGTGCTCATTCTATTTAATACATTCGCTGAATTGCCCGAGGCTTATAAGGCCTTCGCTCCAACTGTTGATGTTCTTCCACTGATTCCTTTATTTTTCTTTTTATTAGTGTTTGTTTGGCAAGCTGCAGTTGGATTTAAATAAAATTCTTTTAGTTTAGATTGTTACTGCTAGACTGGATTTTCAAGTAAAATCGCATCTCCAGAATTTTCTACAGCACTCTCTATAAAATCAGCAATTACTAATGCTCTTGAGGCTTGCTCACCATCTACCTCAGGTATTTCTTTGCCTTGTACGCACTTAAGGAAATGCTCCAGTTCTGCATAAAGAGGTTCAATGGAGGTTGTGCTAACTTCTTCGACATATCCATCATTTCTATAAACTAATTCTCCATGCTCTGCTGTGTATGATTCATGAGACTTTCGATGGATTTGTAAAGAGTGATTTAAGAAATCAGTCTCTACTAGGCCATTTTGGCAGTGTGCACTTAAACTTCTAATTTTTTTGTGACTCATTTTGCTTGCAGTTAGGCTTGCAATAACATTATTTTTAAAAACTAAAGTAGCATTGACATAATCTATTAAACCTTCGCTATTTCTTCCTCCAACTGCTGCTAATTTTTGTATTTTTGAGTTTACAAGCTCCAAAATAAGATCAATGTCATGAATCATTAAATCCATTACTACTGATACATCATTTGCTCTGTCTGCATGAGGACTGTGCCGCCTTGCTTCTAAAACAACAATTTCTTCATTATTTACAATTTTATTTAATTCTCTAAAAGCAGGATTAAATCTTTCAATATGCCCCACTTGTAATAGACAGTTACCTACATTAGCAGCCTCTATTAGAGATTTTGCTTCCGACTCGTTAGCTGCAATTGGTTTTTCAATGAGAACGTTAGCACCTCCCTTGAGACAATCTAGTCCTACTTTTTGATGAAGTAGTGTAGGGACGGCGATACAGATGGCATCAACTTTCGGAATTAAGTCTTTATAATCCCTAAACCATTCGCATTGAAATTGATCAATAGCTAATTTACCTCTTTCTTCATTTGGATCTGCAACTCCAACGAGATTTGCATCTTTAAGTAAACTGAGTACTCGAGCATGATGCCAGCCCATATTTCCTATACCTATGACTCCAACCTTTACTGGTGATGAGGTTGGTTGCATAACTTTAAATCCATATCTTAAATATTATTATCCTCTATGGGAAGCCACATTTAGCTTTTGGAAAGAATTATTTTTACACGATCAATTTTAGGACCTGACATAGAGATAACTTCAAATTTAATTTTATTAAAATCTAAAACATCCCCAATTTTTGGAACCATTTGAAATTTTTCTAGCAGAAAGCCAGCAAGTGTATGGTAGTCTGCGCCTTCTGGAATAGAACATCCTAACTTTTTATTGATATCTATAATTTCTGATTTTCCTGCTATTGACCATTTTTTAGAGAAATTATCTAACATTTTCATATCTGAATAAATTCTATTATTGAGCATTTCTTCTCCAACTATTTCGCCATTTAGATCAGCTGCAGTAATGAGACCCTCTGTCCCACCATGTTCATCAACTACTAGTAAAAAAGGATTGTAATCTCTAACAATTGGTAATATTTCTGCTAATGAACATGTTTCTATTATTTTTGTGACTGGTAAAAGGAAGGGCTCCAGTAATGTATTGGCTTGCATTTCGCTCTTTGATATTGGCTTGGCTAAGTAACGCAAATCTAATACGCCTAATACATCATCTAATGACTCGCCAATTACAAAAAAGCGTGCATGTCTTGTTTTATCTACTTGTTTCATGAGTTCTGAAAAAGTTATGTTTTTTGGCAAAGTTACCATTTCAGATCTTGGGATCATTACTTCTTTAACCTTTGTATCTTTTAAAGCAAAAACTCCTTCAAGAATATTCTTCTCATCGGGCTTTAAACCTGTAACATTATCTGTTTCTATGAGAGTTTCTAATTCACCTGCGGATAAACCCGAATTTAAAGAATCCCATTTTTTGTTCAGATTGAATAAACCTAAACAGGCGCTGGCAAAGAATTCGATTATCGTAACTATTGGTTGCATACCTTTTCTTACTGCATCGAATATGGTGGTTAACCTTAAAGCAGCAGATTCTGGATTGTTAATTACTAGGGCCTTAGGAATTAGTCCAGATACAAGAGTGACTATTAAAACTACAAATAAAAATAACAGAAGATCATAAAATCTATTTGGCAAAATATTTTTTTTCCAATAATCATTTGCCACGCTATTGCTGAGCCATCCAATTGCAATTAATGAAATTGTTACTCCAAATTGAGAAGCAATTAGTGAAGATCTAAAACGTTTTTGAATTTTTAAAATTGAAAATGCTCCTTTCTTTTTTTCTTCTATTAACCTTAAAACTTTACTTGGCCTTATTAATAAAAAAGAGAGTTCACTCGCGGCGAAAAAAGCTGGTAGAAATAAAAGAAATAAAAGTAGAGTTATTTTCATTCAATGACAAATGAATAATGGGGGTGGCGAGGATCGAACTCGCCTTAGCCAAATTATGAGTTTGGTGCATTCACCAGATTGCTACACCCCCAAGGGAATTTATGTAATTTTAATTACATTGAATTTCAATATACAATATAAAAATAATATTTCAAAAAACACCTCATTAGTAAGTTTTTGTGAGATTTCTTTTTTTTCTTCTAATCTTTAAATATAAATTTAACTTTTACTAATGGCCAAATTTTCGGATAAGTATGATTTAAATAAAGCAAAATTGTTAAAACAGTTAATTGAAAAATCTTACAAGAAAGGAAACTTCACTTTATCTTCAGGGAAAAAAAGTAGTCATTACTTGAACTGCAAACCAGTGTCATTAAATGGCAAAGGCTTAAACTTAATAAGCGATTTATTTTTAGAGTTAAAGGACTCAAGATCAAATGCTGTAGCAGGATTGACATTAGGTGCTGATCCTATTGTAAGTGGATTAATCGTCAAAGCAGCTTTACATGGCTTAGACCTTGATGGTTTAATAATTCGCAAAGAAATCAAAAAATACGGAACCAAAGCTGGAATAGAGGGCCCTACATTAGAGGAAGGAACTTTGGTAACTGTTTTGGAGGATGTCGTTACAACTGCTGGTTCAGTGATAAAAGCAATAAAAAAGTTACGCGAAAATAATTATGTTGTTGAAGAAGTTTTGTCTATAGTTGATAGGCAAGAAGGAGGATTAGAAGCCCTTGAAGATGAAAATGTTAAATTAAAGAGTCTTTTTACAATAAAAGACTTTTTATAATTTTTTCAAAATGCAAGTTATAAAAAAAATGTTTTGGCTTGAAAAATTTGATTGTTTTTCTATTTCTGGAAAAGATGCCAGAAAATTTTTGAATGGAATAACAACAGGCAATATTCTTGATTCAGAAAATAAAGTTATCAAAACTTGTTGGTTAACTCCAAATGGAGTTCTAAGGTCATTAATTGAAATTATTTTTTTAGAAAAAAACTTAGAAGTAATTATTTTGGCGGGTAACACTAATGAAATAATTAATTACTTTAAGCAAATTATTTTTCCAGTGGATGATGTATTACTAAGTGAACCTTTCTTAATAAATAGAATTCAGGAAATTGAGGAATCAAGTTCATGGAGAACTTACCAGCCTATTTTCTTCAAAAAAGAAGATAAAGAATTTGAAATTTATAAAAATAAACTAAATTTACTAAATCCCAATGATTTAAAACTTTGGAAGATTAAGCAGGCAATACCCTCATTAGGAATGGAAATAAACGGAAAAAATAATCCTCTTGAGCTTGGATTAAAAGATCTTATAGATTTTAATAAAGGTTGTTATTTAGGGCAAGAAACAATGTCAAAAATAAAAAATGTTTCTTCCTTAAAACAGGAAATAAGAACTTGGAAATCACTAGAATCTAATTTGAATTTAGACGTTGAAGATAATAATTTATATATAAATTCCGCTAAGGATATTTCTGTAGGCAAAATAACTAGTTTTTTTAAATCAGATTCTAAAATAAAAGGTTTAGCAATGATAAAAAGAAAATATTTAGAGGAAGGATGTTATTTTTTTTCAGAAATTTTTGGAAAAATTGTTATTAATAAATCTGTAGGATCAATTTTTCTTTAATTGATCTTTGATTAAATATTCTGCAATTTTTAGAGTAGCCAAACAATCATCTTTGTTATATTGGATAATTTTTTTTAAAAATATTTCGTTTTCTTTAATTTGATATTGAATCCACCAATAAAGTGCTTTAGAGCCACTTACATTTTTCTGCACCCATTCGAATCCAAGCCAATTAGAAACAGTTTTTAAGCCATAGTTTTTTAGTGGTAATATCCAAGACTTTCTTATTAAGGTATGTAAGTCAATAAATCTTGAGGCAAGTGAATCAATTTCTTCAAAACTAAAATTTAGTTCTTTAGCAATATTAATTATTGATATTTTTTCAGTTTCTCCGTAATGCAAAATTGGCCATTCCTTATGTGAAAAAAGTATTTCAATAAGTTGCCTGTAAGATTCTCCTTTGTTGTTTTTAAGATTTAAGATTGGTTCATAAATAAGATCTTCTTTTTTTATAAACAAATTATTTACTTTTAAAATTCCATATAAAAAATCATGCTTTTCATCTGGATTTGACTCAATATCAAATACATAAAATCCCGAACATATTTTATCTAATAGATCTTCCGTATTATTTTTATTAGAAATAAAATATGGTTCTCCAGAGATATATGCTTGTGCTTGCTTTACAAATATGGACGCTTTTTCATACTTTTGATCGTTGAATTTAGATAATTTCTCTCCAAGTTGTTTTTCGTTATACGAAGCTAATGTTTGGGTATTAGTTATTCCTTTTGATTTGAGTAATGATGCCGTTTTGGACCCTATTCCATCTATATCTGTTAGATATCCATTTTTTTTTGCTTCTTTATCGCAAAATTTTTGCCAGGAACAAATAGTACATTTTTTTCTATCTTGAGTTATTTCTGGTATAGATCCCTCCAAGCATTCATTCAAATTTAGTAAAAAGTTTAAAACTTTTTTTCTTAATTTTTTATTTAAATAAATTTCTTCAACTTTAACTTTTTTATCAAAAGTTGAAATTACAAATCCTTTCTCAATTTTAGATTCTTGAAAAGATTCCAACAGCATAGAAGAAAAAGCTAAATCGAATAAATGTTCTTTTGTTGTTTTGTGGCCTAACTTATAAACAGCAGGTAAATATTTATATTCTCCCCATTTACTTTTACCTTTAGTCTTTACAAGTAATTGTGGACGTATCTCTGCATTTATATTTTGGAAAAGATTCCCTTTGATTCTTAATCCAATTACCCCTTGATAACCATTTTGACAGGCTTTTAATCCTGCATATATTTCACCATTACAAAATTCAGAGAAAATTTGAAACTGATTAATTTTATCTATAGCTTTGTGGGGAGACCAAACTTCATAAGATTTTTTACCCTTAAAATCAAGCCATGCTTTTCTTTTGCATCTTGTAAAACTTTTTAAATGAAGAGAATTCAAATTATTTTTTAAGGGCGGTTTTAAAATTTACTCATATAAATTATTATAGATAATTAAATGTAATCAAGGAAATTTTAAATTTGACAGCTGATAAATTAGACAAGATAAAATTTGGAACTGATGGTTGGAGAGGAATTATTGGTTTTGACTTTAACCTGTCCAATCTTTCAAGAGTTGTTGTCGCCGCATGTCAGGAGTTACATTATCAATACTATAAAGAAGTTATTTCAAAGAAAATTATTATTGGATATGATCGCAGATTTATGGCTTGTGAATTCGCCAAACAAATAGTGCCCTTTGTAAGAGGATGTGGTTTCGAACCGATCTTATCTGATAGCTTTGTTACAACACCCTCTTGTAGTTTTTATGCCAAAGAAGTCGGTTGTCTTGGAGCGTTAGTAATTACAGCAAGTCATAATCCATATAATTGGCTAGGTCTGAAAATCAAGAGCTTTAATGGATGTTCTGTTGATGAATCTTTTACAAGAGAAGTTGAAAAAAGATTAATGCTTGGAAATTCAATTGAAAAAATAGATGGTGTTAATCAATTGGTAGATATTAAGAAATTTCATTTAGATAGAATTAAATCCCTTTTTGATATTGATTATATTTCCGAGAGATTAAAAAAAATGAAATTGAGAATTTTTGTAGATTCTATGCATGGTTCAGCTGCAAATTGTATGGCTGAAATTTTTGCTTCTAATGATTTAGAAGTTATTTCAGAAATTAGGAAAGATGCTGATCCTTTTTTTGGAGGTAAACCTCCTGAACCTCTTTTGAATTATGTAGATGATCTAAAACAGATACTAATGAAAAATTCAACAAATGAAGTGAAAGCTTTAGGAATTATATTTGATGGGGATGGTGATAGAATTGCGGCAATTGATGAAAAAGGAAGATACTCTAGTACTCAAGATTTACTCCCATACTTTATTAGCTATTTGGGCGAAATTAAAAATAATACTTATCCAGTTTTAAAGACTGTTAGTGGTTCAGATATTATTAAAAATATATCAGAGAGTCAAAATAGAGATGTTTTTGAACTTCCAGTTGGCTTTAAATATATTGCTGAAAAAATGATCAAAGAAAAAATATTTATTGGAGGAGAGGAATCTGGGGGAGTTGGTTTTGGTGACTTTATGCCTGAAAGAGATGCTCTATATGCAGCGATGGTTTTATTAAATGGAATTGCTGAAAAATCTCAATATTTATATGAAACCTTAGATGAAATTCAAGAAGATTTTGGGCCAAGTTTTTATAAAAGAATTGATATTAAATTTCCAAATCAGTCAGAAAAAAATAACGTAAAAGAATTTATCATAAATAATATTCCTAAGAATATTAATAATCACAAGTTAAAAAGTATCTCAAAAATTGATGGAATAAAGTTTAGAATTGATAAAAATTTTTGGCTTCTTTTTAGGTTCTCAGGAACGGAGCCTCTTTTAAGATTATATTGTGAAGCACCAAAAGAATCTTATCTAATTGAGGTATTAGAGTGGGGTCAAAAATTTATAAATTTGGCAGGAAAATAAGGATGAAAAACTTATATTTAGCGAGTAAGAATCAAGGTAAAATTGAAGAATATAAGAAATTGCTTGCTGGAGTTAATTGTAAATTGTTACTCCAGCCAGAATCATTAGAAGTTGAAGAGGATGGACTGACATTTAGAGATAATGCATTTAAAAAAGCGAGTGAAGTTTCGAGAAAAACGAATAATTTTTCAATAGCAGATGATTCAGGAATTTGTATTGAAGCACTAGGTGGTAAGCCTGGCATTTACTCATCTAGATATGCAGAAAATGATCAGAAGAGAATTGAACGAGTTTTAAGAGAACTTGATGGAGTTCAAAATAGAAGTGCTTTCTTTATTGCTAATATTTGTGTTTGTTCCCCAAAAGGTGAAGTGATTATTGAATCTGAGGCCAAATGTCATGGCAATATAATTTTAAACCCCAGAGGAAAAAGTGGTTTTGGGTATGACCCAATTTTTGAGGAGAGTTCTACCAGATTAACTTTTGCAGAAATGAATAATGATATTAAAGACTCTTTTAGTCATAGAGGTAAAGCATTAAAAAAAATTATTCCAGATTTAATTGAAATTTTTTCTTAGATTCAATTAACCCATGATCCATGAAGGCCATGAGGAATCGAAATGGGTAATTCATAAACAGCTAATTCTTTTAAGTCTTTTGCGTCTAATATCACTAAATCGCTTCCTCTTCTCTCTCCGTTCCATAGAAGTATAAATAAAAATCCCTCATCTTCTTTTGAAGAGTTTTCTGATGGAACCATAATTGGTTCACTAACAAATCCACTTGGACCTGCTGACCAAGAAATCTCTTCCTTGGAAGTTAAATTTATTTTTTTTATTGCTTGAAGTGGAGCATTCCCCAGCTTTTGAGATGTGCTTGCCATCCAACTAAATGTTGCTTTTAATCCTAAGTTTCTAGGATTAACAACAGCAAATTCACAACATTGTTCACTGAAAGTTTCAAGTTTACAAGTTTTTGTCTTTAGATTGATAATTGATCTTTTCAGTTTTCCTTCTGGATATTTATCAAAGTCAATATCCCTAAAATTCTCGTCTGGACCAACTGATGGGAACTCATCATAAAAAATACTATCTAGTACGATTTTGCAATCTCTTTCAAATGCATTTACATGATGAAAAACGAATCCTTCTGGAGCATCTATCGTTAAAGGAGGCTGACCCCTAAATAATCCACTTTCTCTGGGGATGATAAAAAACTTTGCCTTTTTATTTGGGTTTGACTTTAGACATTGTGCTGCTCCTCTTTGACCTATTACAAATGGAAGAGGATTGAAATCAATAGCATTTTGTAAAAATATTGCCCAATTAGTTGTGATTGCGAAATCATGAAGGAATGCAAAGCCATTAAAGGTATCTTTTCTGTCAAAAATGAGCTCTCCAGAATTTGTACCAGTATTATTAAATTCCATTAATCTAATGGTACTTTTTGGCCCGGTTTGTACTCCAAAAGTGACTAAAAGTTCTGAAGATGCATTTGAGTTTAGGTCTGTTTTGGGATGAGCACTGAATGCTTCGTTAGGCTTGAGTACCCCTTTTAATGTTGTTAAACCAATAGTATCAAGACTATCAGGATCCATTGCATGTGGACCTGCTGCTTCCCATAATGCGAGAATTTCATCTCCTAATTTAATGACATGTGTATTAGCGATATTCTTGAATTTTAGATCTAATGTATTATTTAAAATTCCTCCATTTTTTTGTGTTCCAAAAACACCTCTATAAAGAAATTTATTTACTTTTTCTTCTTTCAAATAGCCTTCAGTTTTAACAAATCTATTTGTTAAGAATGGCTGACCATTTTCGAATTTTATGGATGTTATCATTCCATCACCATCAAATGGATGATGAACCCATTGTCCCCCTCTCTCTAATATTCCTGGTCCATTTCTTAATAATGTTCCATTTAGATTTTTAATATTATTACCTTTGCTAATTGTTAGAGGCTCTTTAGTTAGCTCCTTTTCTACATTTTGATAAGCACTTGACCAATCTTCTTTATTAAAAATTTTAAATTTATCAATTTTTTTATCTTGTAAATTAGTCACAACAAAGTAATCACTTTATATATCTTCGCCAAAAATCAACTGAATTGTGGCTGATTCGAAAAAATTCCTATTTTATTGCTTTTCTAACATTCCTTTACTGCTTGGAATTGAATCAGATCTTCTTGGATCTATTTCGGTAGCCATTCTCATTGCTCTTGAAAAAGCTTTAAAGCACGCCTCAACTATGTGATGTGAATTACTGCCTTGTATTTGATTAATATGCAGAGTAATACCACTGTTATTTATAAAGGCAATAAAAAACTCTCTTACTAGTTCAGTATCATAATTTCCTATTCTAGGGGCTTTTAATTGAAGATCATAAGATAGATGCGGTCTACCAGAGCAGTCTAAAGTGACTTGAACTAATGCTTCATCTAATGGAGCAAAGAAATGTCCAAATCTGCTTATTCCTTTTCTTTCTCCCAAGGCTTTTGAAAATGCTTTGCCTAATGCGATTCCTACATCTTCATTTGTATGGTGATCATCAATATGGGTATCTCCAATTGCTTTTATTTTTAAATCGAACAAACCATGACTGGATATTTGATGAAGCATATGATCTAAGAATGGTATTCCCGTATCAATCTCAGAAATTCCATTTCCATCTAAGTTTATAAATACAGAAATATCTGTTTCATTCGTTTTTCTTTTTATTTCAGATTGCCTTAGAGATGACATTTTTATGCAAAATACTTAGTTTACATTCCATTAATGCAGTAACCCGCATCAACATAAATTGTTTGGCCTGAAATGCCGCTAGAGAGATCACTTAATAAAAAAGCAGCTGTATTACCTACTTCTGTTTGAGTGACTGTTCTGCGTAAAGGAGCCTTTTCTTCAACATTGTGAATCATATCTAAAATGCCACCTATAGCAGAACTCGCAAGTGTTCTTATAGGCCCAGCACTTATTGCGTTAACTCTGACTTGTTTTTCGGGACCAAGTTCTGCAGAAAGATATCTTACTGAAGCTTCTAAAGCTGCTTTAGCAACTCCCATCACGTTATAGTTAGGAATCGCCCTTTCTGAACCTAAATAAGTTAATGAGACAACTCCAGCACCATCACTAAAAAGTGGTTTTGCTGCTTTACATAAAGGCGCTAACGAATACGCACTTATATTAAGAGCTCTATCAAAACCCTCTGAAGTGGTAGCACTATAATCTCCAATCAATTCATCGCGTCCTGCAAATGCTAGGCAGTGAACTAATCCGTCAATTTGCCCCCAATTGTCTTTTATATTTTTAAAGATTTCTTCAATTTGAGCTGGATTTTGAACATCAAGAGGCAAAAATAAAGATGGTTTTAAAGGTTCAGTTAGTTCTCTAACTTTAGACTCGAATCTTCCCTTATCATCAGGCAAATATGTGATTCCAAGTTCTGCGCCAGCTTTTGAAAGTTGTTGAGCTATACCCCATGCTATTGAACGATTGTTGGCAATTCCAGTAACAAGAATTTTTTTGCCAGTTAGATTTAGAAGCATTTTGTTTATTATTTCTATTATTCTCCTATATAAAAGTACCTATCTTTACGGATTACTGCAAAATATACAATAATTTTCAAATATCAAAGATTTTTTCACTTGAACATGGTAAGAACAAATTCTATGGTTTTGGAATTAGGCTTTAAATTACCGAATTTCGTAATGTTAAATGCTAATTCTTCAAAAAATGAATATTTTAATTCTCATAATCTAGATAATCGGCATTTACTTTTGATGTTTATTTGTGCCCATTGCCCCTTTGTTAAATATATTGAGAATCAAATTTTTACCTTAAGTAAAGACATTGATAATACAGTTCAAACAGTTGCAATTTCTAGCAATGATATTGTCACTCATCCTTCAGATTCTCCTAAAAAATTGAGATTACAGGCACAAACACAGGGATGGAGTTTTCCTTATCTTTACGATGAAAATCAAAATTTTGCTAAGGAATTAAAAGCGGCATGCACCCCAGATTTTTATCTTTTTTCAAATGAAGGAGATGGTGATTTTCTATTGTATTATCATGGCCAATTAGACGATAGTAGACCAGGTAATAATATCCCTCTATCTGGAAAAGATTTGCGCTCTGCTGTAAAAGATTTGAATCAAAATAATTCTTATCCTTCAAATCAGATGCCTTCTTTAGGATGCAATATAAAATGGACTCCTGGTAAAGAACCAAGTTGGTTTAAATGAATTAAAATTTTTTTACCCGTAGAATTATGGTTTAGGGTTAATATATTTACTATGCAGATACCTCCATTTACTTTAAATAGGCAGTACCACGAAATTGGCTCAGAAATTGAGAGTGAGGTTTTTAAAGTTTTAAAAGGGGGCCAGTATATTGGAGGACAAGAAATTGCCAAATTTGAAGAGAGTTTTTCAAATCTGATTGGTGTTGAAAATACTATTGGATGTAATAGTGGAACTGATGCTTTAGTATTAGCTTTGCGCGCATTAGATATTGGTGTGGGTGATGAAGTTATTACCTCATCTTTTAGCTTTTTTGCAACTGCAGAGGCTATTAGTGCAGTTGGTGCTAATCCTGTTTTGGTAGATATAGATCCAGAAACTTATCTCATTAATACTGAACTAATAGAACAAGAAATAAATTCTAATACCAAGGCAATTATGCCAGTTCATCTGTTTGGAAATGCAGTGAATATGACCTTAATAAAATCTTTGGCTAAGAAATATGACTTAAAAATAATTGAAGATTGTGCTCAGGCAACATGCACGATGTGGGAAAATTCCAAAGTTGGTAGTATCGGTGATATAGGCTGTTTTAGCTTTTTCCCTACTAAAAATTTAGGAGCTGCTGGAGATGGTGGAGCAGTAACAACTTCGGATCAGGAGATTGCAAAAAAAATTAGAGAACTGGCTGTTCATGGCAGCCCAATAAGATATCATCATACCCAAATTGGATATAACAGCAGACTTGATACCATTCAAGCTGCCATATTAAATATTAAAATTAAATATATTTCTAAGTGGATTAATAATCGCCAAAACATTGCTAATAATTATCTTGATTTATTAGAAAAAAATCCATTTATTAGTTTTCCAAAAATTAGCTCTGATTCAATTTCCCATTCTTGGAATCAATTTGTCATCAAATTAAGAAACGATAAATATTTTTTAAATGAAGATTTTTCAAATTTATTTGATACTGATTGCAAAAAATACTATTCCTTAAGGAATTTGGTAAAACAACAACTTTTTGAAAAAGGTATTAATTCAATTATTTATTATCCAATTCCAATACACGCACAAATAGCTTACAAAAATAAAAATTTTTCTAGAACAAAACTTATTAATACAGAGAGAATTTGTACAGAAGTTCTTAGTCTTCCAATGTTTCCTGAAATTTCTTATGAAGAGCAAGTTTATGTAGCAGAAAATTTAAATAAAGTTTTAAAGAATTGTATAGAGGAAATTCAAATTTCAGCATAAAGTGATTTAAATAATCTTTGTTGTATGTTGTGATTGACAATAGGGCTTGAATAATTATTTTTTTCTAAATTAGATATCTCCCCATTTAATAATTCTGAATTTGACACTTTAGATAATTCAGGAATCCAATATTTTATATATTCGCAAATAGGATCAAATTTTTTTGCTTGAGTATATGGATTAAAAATTCTAAGTGGTTTTGGATCCATACCGCTACTTGCGCTCCACTGCCATCCACCATTATTTGCAGCTAAGTCTCCATCAACCAAAGTCTCCATAAATTTTTTCTCGCCCATTTGCCAGTTGCATATAAGATCTTTTACCAGAAATGAAGCGACTATCATCCTACATCTGTTATGCATCCAGCCAGTACTATTTAGTTGACGCATTGCAGCATCAACTATAGGTACTCCCGTCTCTCCCTTGCACCAGTGCTGAAACCATTCATTATTATTTTGCCATGGAAAGTGATCCCATTTTTTTCTATATGGACCTTTCTCTAGCTCTGGGAAATGGAATAAGCAATGTTGATAAAATTCACGCCAAACAAGTTCTTTTTGCCAAGTTTCAATTGATAGATAATTTCCTTGATTTCCCAAATCTGAATTTAAATTTAATGTGGCGTTCCAAACTTTTCTAATGCTGATGGTGCCGAATCTGAGAGATGCACTTAGAAAAGATGTCCCATTATGGGAAGGAAAATCTCGTGCAGAATTATAAGTATATATTTTTTTTTCGTTAATGAAGTTTTCTAATAATGTTTCTGCAGCATTCTCTCCAGGTCTACATGGACAAATATTCGAACCAGTAAATTTGATATTTTTGATAAATTTCTCTAGAACCGAATCAGATAGATTTATTGTCTTATCTTTGAGTTTATTATCTATATCTTTAAACTGGAAACCAACTTTATCTTGTTCATATGAACCTAATAAATTCATTTTTGATTTAAGGTTTTTATAAAAAGGTCCATAAACTGAATAAGGTTTATTATTACCTGAAAATATTTTTAAAGGTTCTACTAATAAGTGATCCCAAGTTTCAATAACTTGAATATTTTGTTGTTTTAAATTCTTTTTTATTTGTAAATCGCGATTAATCTCATAAGGTTCAATTGATCTATTCCAAAAAACAAATTTAGCATCTATTTTCTTTGCTAATTGAGGAATTATTAATACCGGATCTCCTTCTCCCATAACTAATCTACTACCCATTTTTTTCCAATTATTTCCTAATTCTTGTAGTGAATTTCCTAGAAACCATGCTCTTGAACTTGCATTGAAATCATGTGAGTAATTTTTATCAAATATATAAGTTGAAGTAATAGCATTTGATAATGAAAATGCTTTGATTAAAGCTTGATTATCAAATATTCTTAAATCTTTTCTATGCCAAAAAAGTATTCTAGGTTTATTCATGATTTATCTAAAAATTGTTTAGCTCTAAACCAAGCCGTCACTGTTTTTGCGTCAAGAATTTCATCCCCACTAGAAATAAGATTATCTAGTTCGTCTGGATCTAAAATTAATACTTCTATATCTTCATCTAAATCTCCTTTAACCTCGGAATTGAGTTTGTTTAAATCACGTGCCAAAAATAAATAAATTTCTTCATCTGCATAACCAGGAGCAGGGATAAGAGTTCCTAGTTCATCCCATTTGTTTGCACTGAATCCAGTCTCTTCTTGTATTTCTCTTTGAATTGAATTAATAGGTGTTTCACCTATTTCTAATGTACCTGCTGGAAATTCTAATAAATATCTTGAAACAGCAAATCTATATTGTCGAAGAATGATAACTTTATTGTCTTTTGTAATAGGTACGGCTAATGCTGCCCCAGGATGCTTAATGTATCCATATTCACCTTCATGTCCATTTGGAAGCTCAATTCTATTTATTTCGAAACTAAATTTTTTTGACTTTAACTCAGATATTTTTTCTTTAAAAATTGATCTTCTTATAAGGTTTTTTTTGCCCATAATTTTTAAATAAAAATAGCCTAACAGTTATTTTTTGGTTTTGTAAATCACTATATAGACCATTTTGGGGCATCAAACTTTGTGATTTTTTGGCTTCTACTTAAGATTTCAGAAAGTGGCGTAATAACGAAATTCCGATTCATGAATCTAGGGTGAGGTAATGTTAATTCTTCGTCAACCGTATGAAAATCTTCCCACCAAAGAATATCTAAATCGAGACATCTTGATAGCCATTTCTTACCCTTTGGCGTTTTATCTCTTCCGAAAAATCTCTCTAACTTTTTTAACTCTTTTAAAAGTAATTTCGCCTTTTTATTTGATGGTTTTGGAAAAGAATTACTTTTTATAAGCAATAGAGTATTTAAATAATTTGGTTGCTCATTTTCAACACCATGGGGTAATGTCTCATAAATTGAAGACCAAAAAAAGTTTGCATGAAATTCGCTTTTCTCTTCTTTTTTTTTGTTAGAACTATCTCCCCACTCATTTATTATTTCCTCTATTTTTGGTTTGCAAATTATTAGTGACTCAAGAGGGCTTCCGAAATTACTATCAATATTTGCTCCTAGGGATATACATAGTCCATTTTTGATATTAAGATTTGATAATTCCACTACAAAAAACAAAGTTATTGGATAAATTCTATATCAGGCATTTTTAAAGTGATTTTGAACTCCGAGTTAAAAGAAAAAGGAGAAAAAAAAGATTTAATGAATTCGAAGGATTCTTTTAGAGCTTTCCCTTTGGCGGCAATTACAGGTCATAGCTTATTAAAATTATCTTTGCTTTTGGCAGCAGTTGATCCTAGTTTAGGAGGAGTGATTATCGCTGGCGGAAGAGGTACTGGAAAGTCAGTATTAGCAAGGGGTTTGCATACTTTACTTCCTCCTATAGAGATATTAGATAATGAATCAATCCTGGAAAAGTTAACTATGAGTAATAGTAATACTTCATTAAGACCTATTGGTAGGAACCTAGATCCAGATAAACCAGCAGAATGGGATATTAGTACTAATAAATTAATAGAGGAGTTAATTGGAAGTGATTATTTGAATCAAACTGAGGAAATTCCAAAAAAAGTAAGAGAGGCTCCATTTATTCAAGTTCCCATTGGCATAACTGAAGATAGACTTGTTGGATCAATTGATGTCGCTGCCTCATTAAGTACGGGGGAACAAGTTTTTCAGCCTGGAATTTTGGCAGAGGCTCATAGAGGTGTTCTTTATGTAGACGATATAAATTTATTGGATGATGGCATTGTAAATTTAATTCTTGAAGCCACAGGAAGAGAGAAAAATAATATTGAAAGAGATGGTTTAAGCCTTTCTCATCCTTGTAAGTCACTGTTAATAGCAACTTATAATCCTGAAGAAGGTACTCTAAGAGATCATGTTTTAGATCGTTTCGCGGTTGTGCTTTCCGCAGATCAATCTATTGATTATGCTCAAAGAGTTGAGATTACAAAATCTGTTTTATCACATGCAGAGAATAATATTAAATTCTCAGAAAAATGGTCTGAAGAATCTGATAATTTATCTACTCAATTAATTTTGGCAAGGCAATGGTTAAAGGATGTCAAGATAACAAAGGAGCAGATAACCTATTTAGTTAATGAAGCCCTTAGAGGTGGTGTAGAAGGTCATAGGTCAGAATTATTTGCAGTAAAAGTAGCCAAGGCAAATGCTGCGCTTCGGGGCGATGAGAACGTTAATTCTGAGGACTTAAAAATAGCAGTCAGATTAGTTATCCTTCCAAGAGCAATGCAAATACCTCCTGAAGATGATGATATTCAACCACCACCTCCAGAGGATCAGAGTCCCCCACCCCCACCTCAATCAAATAATGAAGAGTCTGAACCTGAGACTAGTGAAAATGATAATGAGCAAGACCAAGAACAAGAAGAAGATAATTCTGATGGAGAAGAAGAATCTACTCCCGAAATACCTGAAGAATTCATATTAGATCCTGAAGCATGTAATGTTGACCCTGATTTATTGCTTTTTTCATCAGCTAAAACAAAAGCAGGGAATAGCGGGAGTAGGTCAGTCATATTTAGTGACAGTAGAGGAAGATATGTAAAACCTATTATTCCGAGAGGTAAAGTTAAAAGAATTGCTGTAGATGCTACCCTTCGAGCTGCTGCTCCTTATCAAAAATCGAGAAGATTAAGGAACCCCAATAAATCAATAGTTATTGAAGAAAATGATTTTAGGGCAAAGCTTCTTCAAAAAAAGGCGGGCGCTTTAGTAATTTTTCTGGTTGATGCTAGCGGCTCTATGGCTTTAAATAGAATGCAAAGTGCCAAAGGCGCTGTAATAAGACTTTTAACAGAAGCATATGAAAATAGAGATGAAGTAGCTCTTATTCCTTTTAGAGGGAATCAGGCCGAAGTGCTTTTGCCTCCAACAAGATCAATAACTGCTGCAAAAAGAAGGTTGGAAACAATGCCTTGTGGTGGAGGATCCCCTTTAGCGCATGGACTAACACAATCAGCAAAAGTAGCAAAAAATGCACTCTCAACTGGAGATATAGGTCAAGTTATTGTTGTAGGGATCACTGATGGCCGAGGAAATGTACCATTAGGATTATCCTTAGGACAAAATGAGGTTGAGGGACAAGATAACGAAAATGAAAATGTCAATTTAAAACAGGAGGTTCTAGATATCGCTGCAAAATATCCCATGCTTGGAATAAAACTCTTAGTAATTGATACAGAGAGAAAATTCATAGCAAGTGGATTTGGTAAGGAATTAGCAGAGGCTGCTCAAGGGAAATACGTCCAATTGCCAAAAGCTACAGATAAAGCAATCGCAGCTATGGCTTTAAATGCTATTAATGAATTCTAAATATTTCTTATGGATAAATTTCGTTAAGGAATTTTGAAAGTCCAATAGTTAAATCTCTTATAGATTTAGTTAATTCTTTATCTTTACTTAATTTTTCAAAATCATCACTCATATTATCTAATTTGCTCGAGATGGACCTTGCAGTGTTGATTGTTGATTTAATATCATTAAGAGTTTCTTTGTTATCTATAGTAGATAAAATATTATTTAAATGATTTGCAGCAATTGTAATTTCTTTTATTAAAGGTTCAACTCTTAGTATTTCTTGTTTCGATAAAAAAATTAATTCATCTAGGTTTTCTTGTGTTTTATCAAATTGGTCCATTGAGTTAACGATATTCTCAATTAAGTTTTCTTGATTTGATTCTTTTAAAAGTTGACTGATTTTATTAGTTATATTTGAAAGACTTGATAATTGTTTTCCAGTAATAGTATCCCCTTGACAAATAATTAATTTCGCATCGCATTTTTCGGATATAGGTTTTTCAATGTTTTTAGGCATTTCTTTTTCACTAGTTTCTAGGGCGACCTGCACATCTCCACCAAGAAAAGAATTTGTTACAACCCTTGCAAATGCTGGCTTAGGTAGAATGATTTCAGGATTATTTAAAACTATTTTTGCTTTAATTGATTCATTAGTAAATAAGATATCTTCTATTGATCCCACTAAAATCCCCCTGTAAGTAACCGGGGATTTTTTTGATAAACCACTTGCGTTATTGAACTCAGCAAAGAGGTGCCAATTTTTTGAGGATAATCTTACTCCTCTTATCCAAAAAGAAAAAGATGTAAATATGAGAATTCCACCTAATAAAGAAAATCCAACTATTGAATCTCGTAAGCTTCTACGCATAATTACTAAATGTCTTTAGGTTGCATTGGACCATCAAGTTTCCCATGCTTAAATTGAAATACATAGGGATTTTGGCTGTTTTTAAATTCATCAATTGAACCTGCCCATCTAAATTTACCTCCGTAAAGCAGCAAAACTTTATTTGAAGTCCTCTCTATAGTACTAAGAACATGGCTAACTACAATAGAAGATCCGTTGGCTTTATCATTTATTTTATTGATTAAATCCTCAATTCTTGTGGAGGCAATTGGATCAAGCCCTGCGGTGGGTTCATCAAAAAGTAATAGAGGTTTTGTGTTTGAGTTAAAAGTTTGATCTGTAATTAAAGCTCTAGCAAAACTAACTCTTTTTTGCATGCCCCCGCTTAATTCATTTGGAAGTTTATTCTCAACATTGAATAATCCTACTTCAGCCAAACACTCAGATACGATTTTATTGATTAACTCTTTAGATAAGCTTTTATTTCTTTTAAGGAGAAAACCTACATTTTCTTCGATAGTTAAAGATCCTAATAATGCAGGGTTTTGAAAAACAAGTCTCACATCAGGAGGATCATTTTGGTCTAGCCTTAAATATGTTTGTTTTTCACCAAATATTCTTAATTCTCCTTCAGTAGGTAAAATGAGACCTGCTAAAATTTTTAAAATTGTTGACTTTCCTGAACCTGAGGGACCAACTATAGCTAATTTTTCTCCATGATTGAGTTCAAAATTTAGTTGATCAAGCACATTCTCTCTACCCCAACTTATTGAGAGATTTTTTGTTTTAACTGCATACTGTGTTCTTTTCAAAATCTATATAAAAGAAAAGTCATCTTCTACTACATATTGCCTATTTTTAGAAATAAAAAAAGGATGTATGAATTTGATTTATAATTAATTTATGTTTTTTTTAATTTGAGAAAAATAATTTAAGAGGTCTTTAATGATTAAGCGTAAAAAAAGAGTAAGAAGATACTATAAGTACTTTAGAAAATCAAATTTTGTATTTTTAAACAAAATTTTAAGGATTTTGAGTTGGCTTTTGCCAGGACTGTTAATAAAAAGATGGATGATTACATCCGCTATTGGATTTTTAACTTCATTATTAGGACTAGCAATTTGGACAAATTTAAGCCCGCTTTACTGGCTTATTGAAGTATTTTTTGATTTAATAACAAGCCTAACAAATGTCTTACCTGTATCGTTATTGGGCCCATTAATATTTGTCATTGGACTCCTGTTAATCGGAATTGGACAAAATAGAAGTATTAATTCCATTCAAAAAGCGCTCGTCCCAGAAAAAAATACATTTCTAGTTGATGCATTAAGAGTTAAGAGTAAATTAAATAGAGGTCCTAATATTGTTGCAATTGGCGGAGGTACTGGTCTATCTACATTATTAAAAGGGTTAAAAAATTACAGCAGTAATATCACAGCAATAGTAACTGTATCCGATGATGGTGGAAGTAGTGGAATTCTTAGAAAACAATTAGGAGTGCAACCTCCAGGAGATATTAGAAATTGTCTGGCAGCTTTATCAAACGAAGAACCCATTTTAACTAGATTATTTCAATATAGATTTTCAGGAGGAACTGGTCTTGAGGGTCATAGTTTTGGAAATCTATTTTTGTCAGCTTTAACAACAATTACAGGTAGTTTAGAAAAAGCAGTACAAGCCTCAAGTAAGGTTTTGGCAGTCCAGGGTCAAGTTCTACCTGCTACAAACATTGATGTTATGTTGTGGGCAGAATTAGAAGATGGTGAGAAAATTTTCGGTGAAAGCAAAATCGGCAAATCTAAAAAATTAATTTCTAGGATTGGTTACTTACCAGAAAATCCACCGGCTCTTCCAAGCGCGCTAGAATCTATAAAAGATGCTGATTTAATTGTTCTTGGCCCAGGAAGTTTATATACTTCTTTATTACCAAACCTATTAGTTCCAGAAATAGTAGAGGCTTTATTGAAAAATAATGCTCCCAAAATTTACATAAGTAATTTGATGACTCAGCCAGGTGAAACTGATGGCCTTGATGTTTATCAACATATCAAATCCATAGAAAAACAATTATCAAACTTTGGAGTTAAAAATCGAATTTTTAACGCAATCTTATCTCAGATTCAATTTGAAAAGTCTCCACTGGTTGACTATTACGAAAGTAGAGGGGCAGAGCCTGTCAAATGTAACAAAGAAAAATTATTATCTGAAGGTTACTATGTTTTACAGGCACCGCTATACTCTAAGAGAATAACTCCAACCCTAAGACATGACGCGAGAAGACTTGCAAGAGCAGTTATTTTTTTATATCGTAAATTAAAAAAATTAAGCTAATAAGCATCTTGTAGCTCATAGAAGTCTGGCTGAATATAATCTTTTCGCAATGGCCATCCTCTCCAGTCTTCAGGCATTAGGAGCCTTTTGGGATTTGGATGATCGAGAAAATTTATTCCATACATGTCATAGGTTTCTCTTTCCTGCCAGTCACTTCCCTTGAAAATTTCATATAAACTAGGGATTGATAAATCAGAATCTCTTTTTAAGAAAACTTTTAATCTTACTTCTTTAATCTTTTCTATATTTTGCAGGTCATCAACAGTTATAAAATGATAGAAGCTAACAAGATTTTTGCCAGGCCCTTCGTCATAGCCACCTTGACATTGTAGATAGTTGAAACCGTAATTTCTTAAAGCTGATACAGCCTTGTATAATTTGCTGGGTTCTACAGAAATATTTTCTATTCCTAAATGATCATTTGCTAATGATTGATTTGGAATCCCATCTTTAGATAAAGATTGACTTATAAATCCTTCTTGATCTTTTAAAATATCTGAAGAATTGGATGAAGAGTCTTTTTCCATTAGGATTGTTCAGTTTTAATTGTATTAGCTTTTTCGCTGATCTCAGGTAATTCAGTTATTTGTTCTTTTTTGGAGGGAGTAATTGCATTATTTGAAGTCTTGCTTAGGTATTCACCAGTATTTTCGGAGAAAACGAGATTCATTTGGTGATCTAATGTTATGTACCTGTGAGTTTGCTCTGTCTTTGTGCGTTCTAAGATTGATTCATTACCAACTTTTTTTCTTAACTTTATTACAGCATCAAAAATTGCTTCCGGCCTTGGTGGGCACCCTGGTAGGTATAAATCAACGGGTATTAATTTATCAACGCCTCTTACAGCAGTAGTAGAATCTGCACTAAACATACCTCCTGTAATTGTACAAGCTCCCATAGCAATAACATACTTTGGTTCTGGCATCTGTTCATAAAGTCTTACAAGTGCTGGAGCCATTTTCATCGTTACTGTTCCTGCAACTATTAGCAAATCTGCTTGTCTTGGAGAGCTTCTCGGTACTAATCCAAATCTATCAAAATCAAATCTAGATCCAATTAAGGCAGCAAATTCTATAAAACAACAAGCTGTTCCGTATAAGAGAGGCCATAGGCTGCTTAGTCTAGCCCAATTATGAAGATCGTCTAAACTTGTTAATATAATATTTTCGCTTAAATCAGTCGTAACTTGGGGAGCACTAAGAGGGTTGCAAGTACCCTCTCGGATTTCTCTTATTGCTTTTGGGGATAATTGTGGATTCAATTTTTTAACTCCATTCTAAAGCACCTTTTCTCCATGCGTATGCCAAAGCGATAACAAGTATTGCAATGAAAATTAATGCCTCAATAAAAGCTAATAAGCCTAATCTATTAAAGGCAACAGCCCAAGGATAAAGAAATACTGTTTCAACATCAAATATAACGAATACCAAGGCAAACATGTAATAACGAATATTAAATTGAATCCATGCTCCTCCAATAGGCTCCATTCCAGACTCATATGTTAGTTTTCTTTCCCCAGTTCTACCTTTTGGGGCTACGATAAGATTAGTGACAAGGGCTAATACCGGAACAGCTGCGGCGATTAGAAGGAAACCTAAAAAATATTCATAGCCATTTAATAAAAACATCTTAAAAATTAATTTTGAATAAAAGTCGCTTAATTAAGCAAAATCTTTTAAAGTTCTTAAAGAACAATAATAAACCGTGAGTGAAAACATTCAACCAGCCTCTGAGGAAAACAAAATAGTTGAAAATTTTGAGAAAGAAAAACTTTCTGAAAATTCTTCAGAAGTAAATCTTGAACTACCTCCCTCTAATTTAGAACAAAATAGATTCGAATGTAGAAGTTGTGGATACATTTATGATCCGTCTGAAGGAAACAAAAAATTAAACATACCTAAAAATACGCCTTTTTCAGAGTTAGACGGTAATACTTTTGCTTGCCCTGTTTGTAGAGCTGGTAAAAATTTTTATAAGGATATTGGATCTAGAGCAAAACCTAGTGGATTTGAAGAGAATTTAGTTTATGGATTTGGATTTAATAGTTTACCTCCTGGACAAAAAAATATATTGATTTTTGGAGGTTTGGCTTTTGCTGCTGCTATGTTCCTTTCTTTGTACTCTTTGCATTAATATAATTAAATGAAAAAATTTTTTACCAGTATCCCTAATTTTCTTTTATCTGTAGTTCTCTGTTTTGTTTTAAGCAGTTGTTCATCTACAGGTGTCAAGATGAATGAAAGCAGCCCTTGGAAAACAATTCAGTTTGAAGATCAGGCTAATGCTTTAGATGTTGATTTTATAGATAATAATCATGGGTTTTTAGTAGGCTCAAACAGATTGATTATGGAATCTAATGATGGTGGTGAAACATGGGAAAAAAGATCATTAGATATTTCTGCTGAAGAGAACTTTCGCCTTCTAGATATTGATTTCAAAGGTTCTGAAGGTTGGTTAATAGGGCAACCCTCTCTCGTAATGCATACTTTAGATGAAGGTAAAAATTGGACTAGGCTTTCACTTGGGAAATTACCAGGCCAGCCTTTCTTAGTTACTACTATTGATGAAGGAGTTGCTCAATTGGCGACAACCTCAGCAGCTATTTATGAAACTTCCAATAGCGGTGAAACATGGGAGGCAAAAGTATCAGACCCTTCGGAACAGGGAGGAATAAGGGATTTAAGAAGAACATCTAGCGGTGATTATGTGAGCGTAAGCAGTCTTGGAAATTTCTTCTCTACTCTTGATAGTGATAGCAATACTTGGATTGCTCATCAAAGAGCAAGTAGTAAAAGAGTTCAAAGTATTGGTTTTAATCCAGAAGGAAGTTTATGGATGCTTTCCAGAGGTGCAGAAATTAGATTTAATGAAGATAATAATGACCTAGAAAATTGGTCAAAGCCCATAATCCCCATTCTCAATGGATATAATTACTTAGATATGGGTTGGGATCCAAATGGCCATATATGGGCAGGTGGCGGAAATGGAACTTTAATAGTAAGTAAAGATCAAGGTGAAACTTGGAATTCAGATCCTATTGCTTCTGCATTGCCTACTAACTATATAAAAATAGTTTTTCTTGATAAGGAGTCTTTAGATAATGAAAAAGGATTTATACTTGGCGAGCGTGGTTACATTCTTAAATGGAATGGTTAAATCTATAATAACTTAAGAAAAAATTATAAAAAAAATCTTAATTTTGGATGAATTTAACAACTGTCTGTAACCAAGCTGTTAATTTCTTCGCGAACTTATGATTTTACACTGTAAGATCATATGGTAAACATTTGTGATTATGGCCGCAGGTTCAACGGGTGAACGCCCATTCTTTGAAATAATCACCAGTATTAGGTACTGGATTATTCATGCAGTAACATTACCAGCTATTTTTATAGCAGGCTTCTTATTCGTATACACAGGTTTGGCTTACGACGCTTTCGGTACTCCTCGTCCGGATAGTTATTTTCAGGCATCTGAAGCAAAAGCTCCTGTTGTAACACAAAGATTCGATGCTAAGTCTCAACTTGATTTAAGAACAAAATAACTATGTCTAATTCTCAAGCTCCAATGCAGGCTGCGGAAGTCCGCGTTTATCCTATCTTTACTGTACGTTGGCTGGCAGTTCACGCATTAGCTATTCCATCAGTATTCTTTTTGGGTTCCATTGCCGCTATGCAATTCGTTGCCCGATAAATTTTAAAATCATGCAAGTAAACGAAAATCCTAACAAAGTTCCAGTTGAACTTAATCGTACAAGCCTTTATTTAGGCTTACTATCAGTCTTTGTATTGGGAATTTTATTTTCCAGTTACTTTTTCAATTAAATTAAAACTATGAGTAAATTAAAAGGACCTGATGGAAGAATTCCAGATAGACTTCCCGACGGTAGACCAGCAGTAGCATGGGAAAGAAGATGGACAGAAGGAACTCTTCCTTTATGGCTTGTTGCTACAGCTGGTGGAATTGCAGTCATCTTCGTTTTAGGTATATTCTTCTATGGTTCATACCAAGGAGTTGGAGCTGGAGGTTAACAAAACCTTAACTTGATCTAATAATCACTTATATCAAATAAGCCTAATAAGAATCAGTAAATATCCTTAGTTTCTCTTTTGTGGAGCTTGGGATATTTTCTTTTTGGGTTATCAATCCATCTTTTAATGAAAAATGAGACTTACTTTTTGGTCTTTCTTTTTCAATTAATTTAGCTACTTCAAATATTATTTTATTAGCCACTTCAGTATTTGATCTAAGATTATCCAAAACCATCTCTACAGAAACTTCTTGATGAGTTTGATGCCAGCAATCATAATCAGTAACCATAGATAAGGAGGAGTAAGCTATTTCAGCTTCTTTAGCTAATCTTGCTTCTGTATGGTTCGTCATTCCAATTATTGAACATCCCCAACTCCTATATAAATTAGATTCTGCTCTAGTTGAGAAAGCGGGACCTTCCATTGCTAGATATGTACCCCCTCTATGTAATTGTCTACCGCCAGGAATATTTTTTTCTCCGATTTCACTTAACATACGTGATAAATTTGTGCAGAAGGGATCTCCCATAGTTACGTGAGCAACAGCTCCCTCGTTAAAGAAGGTTGCAGGTCTATTTTTTGTCCGGTCTATAAATTGATCTGGAACCACGATATCAAGTGGCCTTATTTGTTCTTGTAATGAACCAACTGCTGATGGAGCAATAATCCATCTTACTCCTATTGATCTTAGAGCCCAAATATTAGCTTTGTAAGGGATTTCAGAGGGATTTAAACTATGTGTTCTGCCATGTCTAGGAATAAATGCTATCTCTAGATTCCCAAGATTATATACTTTTATTGAGTCAGAAGGTTTACCATAGGGAGTGTTGATTTCTATTTCTCTTAAGTACTTTATTTGATCCATTGAATAAAATCCACTTCCACCAATCACTCCTAATCTTGATTTTTCAATTGGTAATAAATGTTCTTTATTCATAGTGATGTAAATGACTTTTAATCATCTGGTACTTATTGGAGGAGGACACTCAAATGTTTCTTTATTGAAGAAATGGTTAATGTCTCCGAAATTAATGCCAGAAATTCCTGTTTCAATTATATCTAGAGATTCTCATTTGGTTTATTCGGCGATGTTTCCATCGGTGCTTTCAAAATCAATTTCTTTAGAAGACAGTTTAATTGATATAAAATCTCTGGCAAAGAATGCAAAAGTATCTTTTATAGAAGAAGAAGTAAAGGATATTGATTTCAATTTAAAGAAAATTGTTTTAAGTAATAGACCTTCAGTTAATTATTCGAAGTTGGTTCTAAATTATGGAAGTCAAACAATAATTCCTAAAGGATTTGAGTCACTAGTTAAAAATCGAAAAGCTTTTTCAATTAAACCTTTTTTGAGAGCTTATGACTTAATACAAAAAGAGGATATTTTTGATTTAGATAATGAACTTCCATTTGTAATAGTTGGGAGTGGACTTGCGGCAATTGAAGTATCATATGCATTGAGAAAAAGATGGAGAGATAGATCTTTAAAATTGTTATGTGATTCAAGAAAAATTAATCATAGAATTCTAAAAAGTTTACGTAAATATAATATTGATTTAGTTGAAAACCTTAATTTTGATTTTGGTAAGATTCTTTTATGTACTGGAAATACATCTCCTTTATGGGCACAAAAAAAATTATTAGATTCGGATTCTTATGGCAGAATAATTACAAATCAGAATTTGCAGATAAAAAAATTCTCTGGAATCTTTGCTGTCGGTGATTGCGCAGTTGTAGGTTCAGCAAAAAGACCAGCATCGGGAGTTTTTGCAGTAAAAGTTGTAAATACATTAGTACAAAATCTAAAAAAAGATATAGAAGGGAGATCATTAAAAAAGTGGTTTCCTCAAAAGATCGGATTGCAAATAGTAAATATATTTCCAACCCATCATCCAAAGGCTTTTGCAATTTATCGCAATTTTGTTTTCGGCCCTTCTTTTATTTTTTGGATCTTAAAGCATAAAATTGATCTTAACTTTATTAAAAAGTTCAGATCAAAAAGGCTAATTATGAGAAGTAGTGAAAAAAATATTTCATTGAATGATTGCAGAGGATGCGCAGCTAAAATTCCTCAGTTTGTTTTGAACAAATCATTAATTAATTCTAAATTAAATTCTTTTGCCTCATCACCTGAAGATTCGGTTGAGATATATCAAAATGGTCAAGATATTATCTTGCAAAGTGTAGATGGGTTTCCTGCTTTGTTAAGTGATCCTTGGCTTAATGCAAAAATAACTACTTTACATGCTTGCTCAGATTTGTGGGCATGCGGAGCAAAACTTTCATCGGCGCAGGCTTTAATTTCATTACCAAAAGTTGAAAGGGAATTTCAGAGTTACCTCTTTTCTCAATCACTGCAAGGTATTAAATCAACAGTTGAGGATCATGGAGGTGAATTACTTGGAGGCCATACTTTCGAGGCAAGAAGTTTAGTAAATAAACCTTATTCATTAGGAATAGATATTTCTTTAACAGTTCAAGGTATTTTAAAAAATGGAGCAAAACCATGGCTTAAATCTGGAATGAATATTGGAGATATTCTCATGATGTCTAGACCTTTGGGCATTGGGATTTACTTTGCCGGTCAAATGCAAAATATTAATATGCTCGGTAGTTCTTCTGAAGCAATTAATAATTTAGTAATGAGTCAGCAATATTTGATTGATGAAATTTATCTTTTTCAAAATCAATTTAAAGAATCATTAGTCAATGCTGCGACTGACATTACTGGATATGGATTTATTGGACATCTTAAAGAAATGGTTGAATCATCTAATTTGTACAGGCAAAGCAATAATCTTGAGCCACTAAAAGTTTTATTAGATTTATTTGCATTTAAAGCTTATCCTGGAGTATTTGATTTAATAAGAAAAGATGTTAAAAGTACTTTTTTTGAATCTAATAAAGAAATTTTTGACAAAATTTATAAAGTAAATAAGCAAAAAAGAATAATTAATTTTTTAAACGAAAATTTATTAGATCAAGAAACTTTTAACGAGAGAATATCATTACTATTAGATCCTCAAACATGTGGTCCCTTATTGATTAGTTGCAATCGTAAATATGAAAATGTTCTAAAGGATAAATGGTACAAGGTTGGAGAGGTTGTAAAAATGTAATTAATTTCTATTTAATTTGTCAATTTCCAAATATCTTAATCTTTTGATTTCCTTTCCCATTTCCTTCCCTGGTTCCCATCCTTCTTTTTTTAATGTTTCTCCATCTTTTTTTGATTTTATGAATTTGTAAATAAATAACCACTTAAACAATTTACGCCAGTAAGGTCCTCCATCACAAATTAATAATTTGACTGTCTCATCATTAAGGTTTCTGTTCTCAATAAATTCTGTCCAACTTGATGGAGAAAAATGTTTAAAATTTTTTTGGTTTGTATTTAATATCTTTTTGATATTTAAATAATCTTCTAATATTTTTATCTCACTATTATTTATCAGAAATCTTTGACATGCTTTTTCTAAATCTTCTGAATCTTTTAATAAGTAAAGCATATGATTTCCCTTTAACTTCTTAATCCAATTTAGTCCTCTTAAAAACCTTTTATCGATTTTAATATTTTCATTTAATATTGATATAATTTCCCATTTATGAATTATCGAAATTACATTAGTCAAATTATCATGTTTGAATATTTCAGCTAGTTCCATTCTTATTCGTATGCCCAGTGCAGGAGGGTAAATCATTTTCTGATGAGTTTCTGAACTTTTCCATGGCCATTCTCTAACTGTTTCTTGAGATTGTTTGAGGGAATTATTGGAAATATTGAAATCTAACCTTGAAGCATATTTTGCACATCTAATTAATCTACTCGGATCATCTGAAATACTATTACTGTGAAGTAAGTTCAATCTTTTACTTTTAATATCCGAAATGCCTCCATAAAGATCATAGATTTTCTTCGTCGAGACCTCGAAGGCTATTGAATTTATAGTGAAATCTCTCCTCTTAAGATCCTCCTCAATATTACTTTTATTTACTGTGGGATTTAAGCCTGGAGCAGAATAAATTTCTTTTCTTGCAGAAGCAATATCAATTTTATAGTCATTAATATTTATTTCTACAGTATTGTATAAATTAAATTCCTTGATTAAACATAAATCTACATTTACAATATTTTTTTTTATAAATTTTGCAAGAGAAATAGAGGATCCTTCAATAACAAGATCAATATCTACAGGTTTAGAAAACGATTTTTTGTGGAATTTACTAATTAATAAATCTCTTAAATAACCGCCAACAAAAGCTACTTTAGTATTGTTATTAGATTCTATATATTTAGCAATTAGGTTATATAGATTAAATGGAGTTTTGATTAATTCACCTTGGATGTAATCAGAAATATCGTTCATGAGTTTTAACTTATATAACGAATTGGAGCTAATCTAGGATCTAGAATTTTACTTCCTTTATCGCCAAATTTTACTGCTAAAGATATTTTTTCCCCACTCCCAAAAATATGTATGATTTCACCTTTCCCAAACTTTGAGTGAATTAGCTTATCTCCAACTATCCAGCTTTTCCCTTTACTGGGACCTGAATATAATTTCCTTACTGCATTTATTGGTTTGTTAACAAATTCATTTGGATTGTTTCGATCAACTCTAGTTAAACGATCAAGATGCCAATCTCTTCTAATTGAAGCACCACCAGTTTGTGGTAATTCGCCATCCATTAAATCTTCAGGTATTTCTGAAAGAAATATTGAAGGAATTGTTGCTTCACGCATTCCACCCCATAATCTTCTTTCTCTAGCATGACTTAAGAAAACTCTTTCTTTAGCTCTAGTAATACCTACGTAGCATAATCTTCTTTCCTCTTCAAGAAGTGAGGGAGTATCTACTGATCTATGGCTAGGGAAGAGACCTTGTTCTAGACCAGTGATAAAAACATTTTGAAATTCTAAACCTTTACTATTATGCAGAGTCATGAGAGTTACAGAGTTGGGATTATTTTTCTTAGTATCATTATCAGTTGTTAAGGCTGCTGTAGAAAGAAATCCTTCTACATCTCCACTTTCTGTTTCTTCTTCATATTGAGTAGCTGCATTAATTAGTTCTTGTAAGTTATTTCTTCTATCTTCAGATTCTTCAGTCCCACTAGAGAGCAAGTCACTTAAATAACCACTTTTTTCTAAGATTAGTTGTAATAGTTGAGCAGGTCCTGAATTTTCAAGATAACAAAGTAGTTCATTCATAACTTCAGTAAATTTATTAATTCCTTTTGATGATCGGCCTATTGTTTCTTCAAGACTTTGCTTATCATTAAGAACCTCCCATAATGGAATATTTAACCTATTAGATAGTTCATTAAGTTTTTGAATAGTAGTCTTACCAATACCTCTTCTTGGAACATTTATGATTCGTAAAAGACTAACGTTATCTGAAGAATTAACCAGAACTTTCAAATATGCTATTGCATCTTTAATTTCTCTTCTATCATAAAAACGCAATCCTCCAAAAATTGTATAAGGAATGCGCCACCTTACAAGAGACTCCTCTAATACTCTTGACTGTGCTCTGGTTCGATATAAAATTGCAAAATTTTTCCAAATTGGGTTTTGATTATGGTTAATGAGTGATTTTATTTTATTGGTAATTGCTTCTGCCTCGGAAATTTCATCATCACAGCTGAGTAACGTTAAAAGTTCCCCTTTTTCTTTTGTAGCCTTTAAAACTTTTTCAATTCTTTCAGAGTTGTTTTCAATTAGTGAGTTTGCTGCATCAAGGATATTAGAAGATGACCTATAATTGTCTTCTAATTTAATTAAAGATGATTTTGTATCATCGTTGATTGAAGTTTTAAAATCTTCTTGAAAGCCAATTAAAATTCTGAAGTCAGCTGCTCTGAAACTATAAATACTTTGATCAGCATCCCCAACTACAAAAATTGACCGATCTTCCCAACTAAAGAATTTTTTTGGTTCAGTATTTCCAGCAGTAATTAATTTTATAAGTTCATATTGTGTTCTATTTGTATCTTGATATTCGTCAACCAAAATATGTTTAAATCTTTTGTGCCAGTAATCTCGGACTATATCATTTTGCCTCAATAAGAAAACAGGCAAAAGTAGAAGATCATCAAAGTCTAAAGAATTATTTTTTGAAAGAGAAATTCTATATCTCTTATAGGCTTCTGCAACTGTTTTATCAAAATTATTATCTGCTTTTTCTAAAAGATCATTCGAAGTTAGGCATTGATTTTTAGCATTACTTATTAATCTTTTAATCTTTTTGGGATCATATCTTTTAGGGTCAAGATTCATATCTTGACTGATAATTTCTTTAACTAATGTTTGGGAATCTGTTTCATCGTAAATTGAAAATTGCCTTGTCCATTTTAGCCCTTCTGGATCAGTATATTTTTCAATATCGTATCTCAGAAGTCTTGAAAATAAAGAATGGAAAGTACCGATCCAAAGATTCTGAAGCCTCTCTTGGTAAACGTTTGTTCTTAATTGATTTTGATCAATTTCTTTTAGAGTTGTCCAAGGCTGACCAAATTGATTTAAAGCTAATTCTTGGGCTAGAAGAACCTCTAATCTTGCTTTCATTTCTTTAGCAGCTTTGTTAGTAAAAGTAACTGCCAGAATGTTATAGGGATCTATAGAATTATTTTCAATAAGATTTGCAATTCTGTGTGTAAGAGCCTTAGTTTTTCCGCTACCTGCACCTGCCACAACTAATAATGGACCATAAACATGTTTTACTGCTTGAAGTTGCTCATTATTTAGAGAATTAAAGAGAAAATTGTTGGTTTGAGGCACTTTTGGAAGGGTTTTCAAAAATTAGACTTTACTATGGGGTTCAGATTCCGTTTCTAATTCTTCTAATGCTTTTTTTAAATTGATAAGTTCATTGTTGTTATTTATTATTTCTTCAAATTTATTTTGAGGCATCCTTAATTTAATACTTCGATCAAGAATTTCTTTTTCCAATCTCTTTTTATATGAGGAAATAAGTTTCTTTGATAATTTTAAATCTTGTTGATCCAAAACTTTGTTTAAAACCTAATTTTATACTAGCGGAAAAAATTTTTTTATTTGAATTATTTTAAATATCACTTTGGAATAAAGTTATTAATTAAGAAGCGTTGCGTTAATTTTGAAATTGAATTGTTTTCACTAGTTTTGTACTATTCTAAGATTCGAACTTTAAATTTTTTACTTCAGGAATGTCAGTTTCAAAGAATAATAAAATATTGTCTTCTGATATTAAATTAAATGATTTAAGTAATATAAAAGAATTTATTAATAGTGCAAATTCAAGATTAGATTCAATAACCTCAATAACCAATAATTCGCATGCAATTGCAGCAGACGCTGTAACTGCGATGATTTGCGAAAATCAAGATTCAGTTAATTCAAAAATATCTTTAAATACAACTAATAAGATGTCCGTTTGTTTAAGAGATGGAGAAATAATCCTAAGAATTGTTGCTTATCTTTTAATTTCTAATGACGAAACAGTTTTAGAAAAAAGTTGTTTGAAGGATCTTAAAAATACTTATCTTGCTCTTGGGGTGCCTTTAAGAAATGCAAGAAGGGTTATTGAATTAATGCGAGATGCAACAATCTCTGATTTAAATTCTACAGTTAATAATATAGAGGGAAACAAAAGCTTCCTTCCTGATTTAATTTCTGAAACAGAGTTTCAATTTGAAAGGATAATTAATCTCTTAAACTAGCTAAATTTCTTATTTCAGAAGTATGGGAAGTCTGTACTACTGAGTTATTTTCCAGATTTCTAGTAGTGGAGAATCTGGATCTTATGTGTGTGGATAAAAAGGAAATTCTCTCTTCAGAAACTGTTGATTTGTAAAAAGTTTGAATGTGTAAATTATTTTGTTCATCAACGTAATAATTGGATGATGAAATAAAAGATTCTGTATAACCTTTATTTCGCAAGACAATTCCTGAATTTACATCCTTGGGCAAAAATATCAAAATTGTTTCATCTCCCTCATTTTTATCATCATCTTCCCAATCACTAATAGCTTGCCATTTTATGGAAATGGCTATGCTCTGTAGGTTCAAGCCTAATTTGTGATTTTTAAAAATCTTAGTAACTTTTTTATTTTTAGAGTTGATATGTTTTATATGTATTTTACTTGTTGAGTTTTCAAATTCCTGAAAAGCTAAAGTATGAGTGCTTCTTATGGATTTCCACTCTCCTATACTTTTTTCGATAAATTGATTAATTGTTGTTAAATTCTTCGTCAAGTTTATCTTCTGCTGAATGATTTTCTGCTTTTTGAATCATTCTTACCATTGAATCCACCATTAATCTCTTTGCAGAGGTTACTTTTAATCCAGAAGGTGTGGTTGATATTTGTTCCCCAGGGCGATCATGTGAAGTTGGTCTAAATGGAGTCATCTAAAAACTTTAAAAATTAATCGATTACTATTCTTGCATGAATTCTTATTCATATAGTTCTTGTTTGCAAAAATGTCATATCTTTATTATTTAATGCGGAATTTTAACTGTTTTGTTATTTAGGCATTTTATTTTTTGCTAATCCTGAAAGAGTCGCTAATGCAAACATTCCCAATAGAGCAATTCCTAGAAATAATCCTGCTCCCTGGCTAACCCCAGCTCCCACTGCTACAAGTATAGAGTCACTGATTAGAAGACTTATTAATAATGCTGGAGTAAATATTTTCCAGCGAGTTCCTCCAATACCAATTGCGTAGCTTAGAAAATCAAAAAGGCCAGTCATTAGTAAACCAGTCATAAGAAAGAAATTTTCTTCTAGTTGGTTTTGATTAAAACTTTCAATTTTTTTCATTGCTTTCGGTCCTACTAAATTACGTACTGGAACCCGACCATAATTTCTTGCAATAAAGAAAGCAGCTTGGCAAAAAACGATATCAGAAAAAATTATAGTCATGTAACCTTTTTGAAATCCTAATAATGAACCAGCTAGCAAAGAATAAGCTGAACTTGGAAGAGCTGGTAAAATAATACTTACTCCTCTCAGTATGAAAATTCCGAATGGTGCCCAAATCCCCATACTTTCTATTTTGTTCCTAAGGGGTTCAATCCCATAATTTTGAATTAAATAAATCAAAACAACAAATATTGCGATAAAAAAAACTATTGAGAGAAATTTCTGTATTTTATTCATTATTTTCTAGTAAATTTATTGGAAGTAAATTCTTAATTTAATATTTGATTGTATCTATAATAGAAATACTAATCAATAAAAATTTTTACAAATTTTTAATCTTATTTTCACTTCCTAAAAAAGATTTTTGTATTTCAGAATTATTCATGCTTGATTCTAAGAATAGAGTTAGTTCAATCATTATTAGACATTGCATGGGTATAGTCCTTTCGATAATCTTTTCCATTTATATTTCAATTAAACAATCATACGCTTTGCCTCATGAATGGGTTGGAGCCCCTAAAAGTGAATATGGAGAACAGTTATGGGATAGACAAAGTATTAAAAGGAATGAGGATGGTTCTGTGAGAGTATTGAGTAAATTTATTCCCAAAACAAAAAGTGAAATTACTAAGGATATTCTCTATACAATGGATATCAATTGTTTTGAAAAATCATTTAGAGACGTTGATGTCTCTACAGATGAACAAAATAGTAATTTAAATGATTTAGCTGATTGGCAAGATCCAAATGGAGATAAACTGATTTTGGGTATTATTGGTCAAGTCTGCAGAGTCGAAAACTAAAAATTTTCAATTAAAAATAAAATTACAAAAAAATCACGAGTTCTTAATCCCCTAAAAGTATAAAACCCCATCTCAGATGGGGTTTTAAAGGTGCCAGGACCCAGATTTGAACTGGGGACACGGCGATTTTCAGTCGCCTGCTCTACCAACTGAGCTATCCCGGCTCTAACCTATATACTCTAAATTAAGATGTGTAGTTTGTGAAACCCTTTTCATTAAAAATTTTATATCTTTATCAAATATCAAATAATTATTATTTTGAATTAATCGCTAATAAGGCAGTACCAAAAGAGGTGGTTTTATTACATGAAACTATTGGTATATTTATAATTTTTTCTCTTATTTTTCTCCACTGAGGGTTTTTTGAACCTCCACCAATAGTAATAATTTTTTTTGGAAGTGAACCTGTTAGTTCTCTTAGTTTTTCCCATCCTTTCAATTCAATCTTAGCTAGACCCTCGAATAAAGCCTGTAAATAAAGTGCGTCGCTTACTGGTCTAGGACCAAGAATTGGCTCTAAATTAGAATTGTTAATAGGAAATCTCTCCCCTTTACTATTAAGAGGTAGAAGATTTAAAGAGGTGTTTATCGATGGATTTATTTGTCGACTAAGTTCTTTAATTTCTAAATCAGAAAAGAATTTAGACAATATACCGCATCCAGCGTTTGATGCTCCGCCACATACCCAATCACCATTGACTCTATGTGTTGTTATTCCTTGTTCTTTTATAGGATTATCAATCTTTTTTTTGACCACTATGGTTGTTCCTAAAACGGTGAGGCCATCTTCTTTCCCTAAATCTGCAGCTATTACACTTGCATTAGAATCAGTAGTGCCTGAAATTAATATTAAGTTCTTATTTAAGTTAAATCTTTCTGCTAAATTAGAATTTACCTTACCAATGCTTCGCCCACTTTTTATTATTTGAGGTAAGCATTTTTGCCATGAAGTATAAAGATAACTTTTGGGCCATGATTCATTTTTTAGATCCCAACCAAGCTTGAGATTATTACCTTCTTCTCCATGAGTCCAATCTTTTAAGAACCAGCCAGTTATCCAATCAGATTGATGTCTTAAAAGAATATTAGTTCCATATTTTTCTATTAGTTTTAATGCTTTAGCGAGACTACTATAGGGTGTTTGTAAATGATCTTCTCCAGAAGTTAACGAATCAACAAGGAGCTTATGTTCATTACATGCTTCGTAATAAGGTATTGCTTCTCCTATCGGATCTCCATTTACATTAGAAGCTGTCAAAGTTCCTGAGGTGCCAGATATAGCTAATTTATTAAGGTTATTTTTTACCTCAATAGGTAAACTATATAGGAGTTTTTCACAAGAATTTATCCAAGAATTAGGATTTTTAAAGCTGTTTAGATAAGGAACTGAATTAGAAAGCACTAATTCTTTATGAGGATTAATTATAGATATCCTTGCTCCACTTGTTCCAAAATCTAAACCCCCATAAAAATTATCAGGCATAGAACAAATATTTTATAAAAATACTTTTGACGCCTCTGCTAATTGGGCTGCTTTTTCTTCTACATTTTCCCAAGGTAGCTCGAGATCTCTCCTGCCAAAATGTCCGTAGGATGCAGTTTTTCTAAAAAATTTTCCACCCATTTTTTTAGGTAGATTTCTTAAGTTAAATTCTTTTATAATCGCTGCGGGTCTTAAATCAAAGTGCTTTTTAATAAGATCAGTCAAATTAGCTTGTGAAATAACACCAGTATCAAAAGTCTCAATCAGTATAGAAATTGGTTTTGCGACTCCAATTGCATAACTTAATTGTACTTCAGCCTTCTTTGCTAATTTTGCTTTAACAATACTTTTAGCTACATAACGCGCTGCATAAGCTGCTGATCTATCCACTTTTGTGGGATCTTTGCCTGAAAATGCTCCTCCTCCGTGTCTCGCATATCCACCATAAGTATCTACAATAATTTTTCTGCCAGTAAGCCCGGCATCTCCTTGAGGCCCTCCAATGACAAATTTTCCCGTGGGATTTACTAGAAATCTTGTTTTATTAATGTCAGGTTTTATTTCTAAATCTTCAGTAGCTGGAATTACAACATTCGTCCATAAATCTTCTTTTATTCTTTTGCGAATTTCTTCTTGGTTTGTGAATCCATCAATCTCAGGATTATGTTGAGTTGAAATTAAAATGGTATTAATTGAAACTGGTACACCTTTTTTGTAATCAATGCTTACTTGAGTTTTGCCATCAGGAAGTAGATAATTAAGCACCTCTTCATGCCTTACTTTGGCAAGTTGAATAGCTAACCTATGTGCCAAGCTTATCGGCAAGGGCATCAATTCAGGCGTTTCGTCGCATGCATAACCAAACATTATGCCTTGGTCACCAGCTCCGGTATTGGCTTCTAAATCATCGTTAACATCATCCGCCTCGTTTACTCCTTGTGAAATATCTTGTGATTGCTCATCAAGTGCTACTAAAACAGCACAACTATTTGCGTCAAAACCACCTGCTTTATACCCTTCATATCCAATTTCTTTAATTACATTCCTAACAAGTTTTATATAATCAACTTTTGCTTTTGAAGTTATTTCTCCAGTAAGTAAACAAAGACCTGTATTTACGACAGTTTCGCATGCAACTCTGCTTTCTGGGTCTATTGTTAATAAGGCATCTAAAACTGCATCGCTTATTTGATCACATATTTTGTCTGGATGACCTTCAGTTACGGATTCAGAAGTGAAGATGAAATCACTCATTTATTAATAGTTTAAAGGTAGGTCTTTATCCTAAATTAGACTGTAGTTACTAATCAATGATTGTAAATTAAAAATATTTATTAAAGAAGAAAAATTATTTGGACTCAATCTTTGTTCATAAAATATGATAAGTGTATTTAGACTGAATCAGCTGAAGCTATTGGGATCTCTTCGTTTTCGTCTGTTTGTTCGAATAACATTTGCTTGTATTTTGCTGCCATTTCTTCAGCTTTATTAAAAACTTTTTGAGGGTCAGTTAGCATATCGCCTGGTTCAGGTTCAAGTGCTTTAGTGGATAATGAAATTCGTCCTCTTTCTGAATCAAGGTCAATTATCATAACTTTCATTTGGTCACTCACATTTAAAACATTATGAGGAGTCTCAATATGTTCATGACTAATCTCAGAAATGTGCAATAAACCACTAACTCCACCAATATCAATAAAGGCTCCATAAGGTTTAATTCCTTTTACAGAACCAACAACAACTTCGCCTACCTCAAGTCGGTTCATTTTTTTCTCAACCAAAGCTCTTCTATGACTTAGTACTAATCTATTTCTCTCTTCATCAACTTCAAGAAATTTTAAAGGTAAATATTCACCTTCTAAGTCATCTTTAATTTTTCGAGCACTTATATGGGAGCCTGGTATAAAACCTCTTAAGCCTTCTACCCTAACAAGAGCTCCACCTCTGTTTGTGGCAAAAACTTCAGAATATATAGTTGCATCTTCTTTTTGAAGTTGTCTAACCCTTTCCCATGCTCTTTGATATTCAATTCTTCTTATGGAGAGGGCTAATTGGCCATCTTCATTTTCTTCACTCATTATGAAAAATTCTCTACTTTCTGAAGGTTGTAAAACTTCATTCAGTCCTTCAACTCTATTTATTGAAACCTCCTGTACAGGCATAAAAGCAGCTGTTTTTGCCCCTATATCTATCATGGCCCCTTTGGGCTCTAGAGCGAAAACTGTACCTTTAACTAGATCGCCAGGCTTAAAATTATAGTCATACTTACCCAAAAGTGATGCAAATTCTTCTTGTGTAAATCCTGCATTGTCAAAATCGGTATTTGTTCTGCTAGATGAAGAATCTGCTGAAGGTATATCGCTCTTCTCGAATGATAAATCTTCCTCATTTTGGGATGCTGAATCATTATCTAACTCAGTAGAATTTTTAATTTCTTGATCCTCAGAAAGTGCTTTAATAGTTTGGGAAGAATTTTCGTTCATTTGTTGTATCGCAGACTACCTAAGGTAGTTAGAAAGGAATGCTATCAGCCTGCAAACCAATAGCAAATATCATTTGTGATATGTATTCTACACTTTAAGATGCTGAATTTTATGAAATTGAAGCTAATTGGTTTTTTGAACTACCTTTTAGAGATTCAAGAGTAGAAATAAAATCTTTTACACCATTAAATTTTCTATAAACTGAGGCGTATCTTATATAAGCTACTTCGTTTTCTTTCCTAAGATTTTTAAGTATTAATTCTCCGATTTGTGAAGATTTAATATCTTTATTAGAGTCTTGAACGATTTGAGATTCAATTCCATCAACGAAATTAATAATTGCTTCACTACTGAAGTTAGTCTTTTCGCAAGCTCTTGATATACCAGTAAATAATTTTTGTTTATCAAATAATTCTCTGTTTCCGTCTTTCTTTATAACTGAAACTGGCATTGATTCCACTCTTTCATAAGTTGTAAATCTAAAGCTGCAATTTAAGCACTCTCTTCTTCTTCGAACACTTTTCCCACTATCAGCGGATCTTGATTCCAAAACTCTGCTATCTGTATTTTGACAGGTTGGACACTGCATGTGGCGAAATAAGCTGCACTTCAACTCTAATAGTAGAGTAATATATAAATTATGAAAAGTAAAAAACCTCTTGTTAAAGAGGTTTTTTTGTCTTAATTCATTTTCTATCAAATTTAGGCGGGTCTCTAAAGGCGACAGCAAAGAATAATGTTACAACTGCGAGAGTTAGAATAAGGACGTAAGCAAAAGCTTCCATAAGATTAAATAATAAAGTTTAGTTTAAACCCTTCCTGGGATTCTTCTTGTGGTTTCGTCACCAAGCTTCTTGAATAAACCAAATTCAACTTGGTCGCCAATCTCAGCATCAATACCAGCAAAGGAATTTCTGTAAAGAGTTCTTGAAGCATGCCACCAGTGGCCAAACAAGAATAGCAATCCGAAACATAAATGTGCATATGTAAACCATGCTCGTGGAGAGCTTCGGAATACACCGTCAGATTTATAAGTCTCTCTGTCAAATTTGAATGCTTCTCCAAGTTGTGCCTTTCTGGCTAATCTTTTAACTACCGCAGGGTCTGTAAAAGTTTGTCCATCAAGGTCTCCACCATAGATAGTTGCAGTGATACCAGTTTGTTCAAATGAATACTTTGCTTCAGCTCTTCTAAATGGAATATCTGCTCTGACATTGCCTTCTTTATCTTCGAGAATAACAGGAAAGTTTTCAAAGAAATTAGGTATTCTTCTAACTTCTAATTCGTTACCTTCCTTATCTTGAAAAGCAATGTGACCTTGCCAACCAGTTGGTAAACCATCACCATTTACAAGAGCTCCAACTCTGAACAATCCCCCTTTGGCTGGACTATTCCCAACATAATCGTAAAAAGCTAATTTTTCGGGAATCGATGCATATGCCTCTGACTTAGTGGCACCATTATCTATGGCAGCTTGTACTCTTCTATTAATTTCAGTTTTGAAATAACCCGAGTCCCATTGATATCTGGTAGGACCAAAAAGCTCTACTGGAGTTGTTGCTGAACCGTACCACATTGTTCCCGAAACAACGAAAGATACAAATAGAACAGCAGCTAAAGCACTAGCTAGGACTCCTTCAAGACTTCCAAGTTTTAATGCTCTATAAAGTCTTTCTCCAGGCCTATTGGTGATGTGAAAAATACCTCCAATGATACCCATAAGTCCTGCTGCAATATGATTCGCTACTATACCACCTGGATTAAAGGGGTTAAATCCCTCTACTCCCCAGGAAGGGGCAACAGGCTCTACATGACCAGACAAGCCATAAGGATCAGAAACCCAAATCCCTACGTTTGCACAATGAAAAGCTCCAAAACCAAAACAGGTTAGTCCTGCTAGAAGAAGGTGAATTCCGAAAATTCTTGGCAAATCAAGAGCAGGCTCACCAGTTCTTGAATCTTCCCATAAATCTAAGTCCCAGTATGTCCAGTGCCAAATAGAGGCTAACATCAAAAGACCACTAAATACTATGTGTGCTGCTGCAACCCCTTCGAAACTCCAGAATCCAGGATCAACTCCAGTAGCACCTGTAATATCCCATCCGTTCCAGCTGCTTGTAATACCTAGTCTTGCCATAAAGGGCATAACGTACATTCCCTGTCTCCACATTGGATTGAGAACAGCATCAGAAGGATCAAAAATGGCTAATTCGTAAAGAGCCATTGAACCGGCCCAGCCGGCTAATAATGCAGTATGCATAAGATGCACAGCAAGTAGTCGACCTGGGTCATTAATAACTACTGTGTGAACTCGATACCAAGGCAATCCCATCGGTTAATTTCTAGTAACTATGCTGTATAAACAGCTAAACATCACGATAGTAAGGGTTTTTTAGTCTTTGAGGGATTTTTGTAAATAAATTTATTTTCTTGCAAAAACTGGGCAAATTAGTTGGCAAGACTGGGGTTTCAAGGAATTTTTGGCTAAAAACTGTTAATATTTTGGTCACAATTCTCAAAGTAAACCGCCAAAATGAGAAAAATAACAAAAAAAATGGCAACTATCAGATTTATTCGTGAGGATTTAGAAGTTCAATGCAATCCCGGTGAAAATTTAAGGGAACTTGTAATGAAAGAAAATTTACAACTTTATGGACTAAAAGGAATTTTAGGAAATTGTGGAGGTGCGGGACAATGTAGTACTTGTTTTATTTCAGTTGAAGGTGGAAACAAAAATTCTTTGAGCCCTCTTACATCTGTTGAAGAAGAAAAATTGAAAAATAGACCTGAAAATTGGCGACTTGCTTGTCAAACATTGATAAAATCATCTGCAGTTATATTAACAAAACCACAATCTCCCCCATCAAACTTGGAAGAACTAAAAAAAATCAGCGAAAATAAAAAATTACCTCGTTAAATTGTTTAAGACTGTTAATCAGATTATTAAAATTGTTTATTTTTCCACTTTATTTCAAGTTATATGCCTATAGTCTTAGTACCTAATATTGAACTACTAAATTAAATGGAAACAACTAACTTTGGATTTGTAGCTAGTCTTTTATTCGTAGGGGTTCCAACAATATTCCTCATAGGTTTATTCATTTCAACTCAGGATGGAGAAAAATCGAGCTTTTACTCTGATTCTAGTAAAGGTAGACTTGGGCCAAAACGCTAATCCTTTAATAAATGCTTTGCATTTCTGTAGAAGAATTTTTATTTTGGAAAAAAAACCAACTTTCAAAAGGAGGCAATCAACAATCTCTCTCTGTTCTACTTGATTGTATAGGTGGTGTATCCAATAATGATCAAAGCTTGATAAGTATAAATCCTAGGGGAAAATTATATTTAAAAAAAAACTTAGAATTTTTAGAATCTCTTTGGGAAGATCACTTGCAAAATGCTTGTCCAATTCAATACCTTTGTGGAATAACTTTTTGGAGAGACTTAAAATTAAAAGTTACAAACAAAGTACTCATTCCCAGATCAGAAACAGAGCTCATAGTTGAAATTGTCTATAATATATTTCGAAATAAGTCAGAAAAATTATTTTTTGCTGAATTAGGAACTGGATCAGGTGCGATTAGTATTGCATTATCATTGGCTTATCCATCGAGCTACGGTGTAGCAACCGATATAGATCAAGATGCTTTAGAAATAGCCATTAAAAATTATATAAATTCTTCTAACCAATCAAATTTAAAATTTTATTGTGGAAATTGGTGGTCACCTCTTGAAAATTTTAAAGGAAAATTAGATTTCGCTATTTCTAACCCGCCATATATTCCCAGAGATACTTATGAAAAATTACCTAGAGAAGTTAAAAATTTCGAACCTAAAGTTGCTTTATTAGGCGGCGAAGATGGTTTAAAACACATTAGGGAAATAATAAAAAAAGCCCCATGCTATTTAAAAGAGAGGGGTTGGCTAATTTTAGAGAATCATTTTGATCAAGGCGAAGAAGTGAAACAACTACTTATTAAAAATAAATTTACATCAATAGAAATTATGAAAGATCTTTCAGGTATTGGTAGGTTTACCATTGGAAGATATAAATAAATTATTACATTTTCATAATCTAAATGAATTTAGTAGATTGCAAATCCGCCTTGAAGACTCTTAAAAGTGGTTTACCTATAATTTTCCCAACTGATACATTACCTGCAATTGGATGCTTGCCAAAATTTTCAAATACTATTTATAAGTTAAAAAAAAGAGATAGAGATAAACCCTTAATTCTTATGGGATCAGAATCAAAGCAATTAATCGATTATGTTCACGAATCAGCTAAAGAAGATTACGAAAAAATAGCTTCAAAATATTGGCCTGGAGCTCTGACAACGGTTATTCCTGCCTCTGAAAAGCAGACTACAATCCTCACAAGCAATGATCTTACTCTTGGGTTGAGGATTCCAAATTCATATATGGCTCAAGCTCTCATTCGAGAAACAGGCCCATTGTTAACTTCAAGTGCAAATATTTCAGGTTTTAAAGGTTCAACTACAGTTGAAGGTATTGCTCAAGATTTCCCTTCTGTAAAAATTTTGGGCCCTATCCCCTGGGAAAAAAGAAGTGGAAAAGCTAGTACAATAATAGTCTGGAAGAAAAGTGGAGATTGGAGACTGATTAGAGAAGGAGAAGTATTAGTTAGGGAATTAAATTAATGTTTTTATTATTATTTTTTGTGTTATTAATTCAATTTTTTACTTATTGGATATTTGAACCCCTTGCATCTTTTTTTGAATATATTCTCGAAATAAGATTATTTCCTATCATTGCTCTGATAAGTTTAGTCTTTTTATTTTCAGCAAAGAATATAGAACAGAATTAAATAAATAAAAATGCCGGCTAACAGATTTGAACTGATGACCTTCGCTTTACAAAAGCGCTGCTCTACCGCTGAGCTAAGCCGGCAACTTATTAATCTTACAATTAGAGGGGTTCAATTATCAGAATTTTTTTAGCTTTTTCTAAAATTTATTACTTTTTGATATCTTTATTAGCTTTATCAGTTTTATCAGTTTTTTTGAATTTTATTTCTCCCGAAATAGTTCTTTTGATTGGTAAATTGGCAACTAATGCAGTCATTCTATCCTCAGTCTCTAAACTTACTGCCACCTCATCAAAATCAATTTCAACATATTTAGCAACAACATCAAGAATTTCTTTCCTCATTTTATCTAAAAGATCAGTTGTTAAGGAACTCATATCCACTCTGTCATGAGCAAGTACAAGTTGTAATCTTTCTCTAGCTGTATTTGCACTAGAAGTTTCTCTGCCTAGCAATTTATTTATAAGATCTCTGAGAGTCATCATTTTAAAAAACCTTTGTTTGCATTAATCTCATGAATTTATCTTTAAGACTTTTACCTTCTTTTTTTGGATCGATAATTGGGACATCTTTATTTGTAAGTCTTTGAGAAACATTCAAATAACATTTTTTTGCAGGAGATTTACCATCTGAAAGTGTCAGTGGCTCTCCTCTATTTGTACTTATTATTACTTGTTCATCTTCTAAAACAATGCCTAACAAAGGCAAGGAAAGGATCCCTTGAACATCTTCGATAGATAACATTTCTTGACTAGCCATCATGTTAGGGCGAACTCTATTTATTACAAGTTGGATAGGCTCAATATCTGAAGTATTAAGAATCCCTATTACTCTATCCGCATCCCGCACTGCTGATAACTCTGGGTTAGTAACAACGATAGCTTCTTTACAGGCTGCAAGAGCATTTTTAAAGCCATCTTCTACACCTGCCGGACAATCTACTAAGACAAAATCAAAGTTCTCACTTAGTAGCTCACTAATTTTTTTCATGTCTTCGGGCTTCATCCAATCCAACATCCTTGGATCTCCAGCGGGTAGAAGGGCAAGATTAGGTTCTTTTTTATGTCTAACCAATGCTTGGTCAAGACGACAATTTTTGTCAAGAACATCTTGAGCTGTATAAATGATGCGATTTTCTAGTCCTAGAAGAAGATCTAAATTTCTTAAGCCAAAATCAGCATCTAATACAGCAGTTGTTGCTCCGCTACTAGCAAGTGCTATGCCTAGGTTTGCAGTTAAAGTTGTTTTACCAACCCCTCCTTTCCCTGAGCAAATTAATATTGTGCGAGTATTCTTCCCCACGATTTTAAAGATTTTACAAATAATAAAGCCACTAGCAGAAAGTTAAATATTCTAAAGATTAAGTAATTCTTAAATTTATCTAATTTGAATTAATTTATTGCAAATTATTGATTATTTTTTATTTTTGATTAAGTGTGGTTTGATAATTATCGTTTTTTTGTCTATTACCGCAATTTCTGGATAACAATTTTTGGGCTTATCCTTTGGTCCAATAGCTATCACATCAGCAATTCTTAACTGTAAAGGGTTTAGATAAAGTGATGCAATAGAGGCATTTTTATTTCCACTTTTCCCTGCGAACGCTATCCCTAGTAATTTGCCCCAAACGTAAATATTTTTCTTAGCGGAAACAATTGCTCCTGGATTAACGTCTCCAATAATACATAGGTTTCCATTTGAAGATATTCTTTCACCCGATCGTACTGTTCCTTTGTGAAGAATATCGTCTTTCTTTTTTGAATTGAACAATAGTAAATTATTTTTAATCTCTTGCTCTTTTAAAAACACTGAATCTATTTTTAGAGACTTTCCACTAAGTATTGTATTTCTATTATTTGAGTATATGCATAAGGAACAAATATTAATTTTGTCAAAATGATTTTTTAATTTTAATAATTGATGAGAACTTATTGACTCATTGACTGAGAAAATTTTTGCTTCTAAAGGTTCCTTGATGGAAGAGAATCTTTTGAAATTTTCATGGATATTATCTAAATCTAACAAAGAAAAAATTTCAAAATATTTATTTTTAGTGTTTCTTAAAACAATTTCCATTGAGTCTAATCTAGGAATCGTTTTTTATTAATGAAATTTCATTTCTAATTTCATTTTTGATCATATCTGGATAAATAATAAAAGAGCTTTCTTCAGATCGCATTAAAGTTTTTATTAATGCAGAACTATTTTCTAATGCGCTTTGATAAGTGCCATCCCATATTTTTAGTGCATTGTTTGATTCAAAACCTTTAAAAGATCTTTCCTTGATTCCACAAAATATTTCTGAATCATAACCATTCTTTTCACATAATTGTGTGGCAAATGCAAGGATTTTTAATCTATTTATCCTACTTAAAAAACTGATGTCTGATGCCTTTAACAAATCTCTGTCAATAAACATTTTGCATAGTGTAGAAAGTGGTTCAAAAGATTCATCTTTCCATCTTATTAAATGATAATAAAAAGTAACATCATCATTTCTTATAAAATCATCAAAATCAACCTTTGAAGGTGAAAAAATCCACTTATACAGAGACTTATCTAACCAAATATTCTTTTCATAATTATGTTTTATTGTGTGTATAATTTTTTCCAGAATCCATGTTGATATTTCGTTTATCCTGTGATTGTAGATTGTTCTATACATCAAGTTTCTAAGTACAAGAAAATGCTCAATAGCGATCACTCCTTTAGGTTTAATTCCGATATTCCCATCAGGAGAAAAGGTAAGTGCTGAAATTATTCTCTCTAAATCCACTAAGCCATAATTAGTACCTGTGTTGTAACTATCGCGTAAAAGATAATCGAGACGATCGCAATCTATCTCACTACTTATCAATGTTTTTAAAGGTTTTGGAAATAGTTGTTTTGATTGAAATAATTCACCAATTTTTCTAGGTAATTCGTTGTCATACTTTTTGAGGATTGAATTTATTGGAGAATAATTTGTAACTAAGTTCTCAGACCATTGTTCGTGATCATGCTTGAATATTGTTTCACTGGTATGGCTTAAAGGTCCATGACCTAAATCATGAAGTAGAGCTGCTCCATAAAGAATAAATTTATTTTCACAAAATGAAGATTTACTTTCAATCAATCTATTATAAATTTTTCTAGCTATACAAAAAACACCAATAGAGTGAGTAAATCTACTCGATTCTGCACCATGAAAAAGTAATGATGCTGCTCCAAGTTGTTTTATTCTTCTTAGTCTTTGAAAAGCAACTGTATCAATTAATTCCATAATCATTAATTCTTCTGGCTTTCCTGCATCAAATACTATTTCTTTATGAATTGGGTCATGAAAAATTCTTTTAATACTCATATTTTTAAGTTTTTATTCTCAATCTTTAGCCATTTAAAGATTTAATTTCTTCATTATTTAATTCAATTTTTTGAACTGGAACTTCTTCTTTTTCTAGAAGAGAACCCAGAAATAATTCTGCATTCCTCACCCATTTATCGTCAGTACTTCCATAATCACTTGCATCTGGTAGATCAAGTAATTTGTCAGGAGTCATACCTTGTCCTTGAATATTATTACCTTTGGGGGTTAAGTAACTAGCCACTGTTATAGCAATACCACTATCTTCTCCCAAACTTTTTAAGGATTGAATTAAACCTTTCCCATAAGTTTGTTGTCCCATAAGAATTGATCTCTTATTATCTTGTAATGAACCAGCAAGTATTTCACTAGCACTTGCAGTACCTTTATTTACTAAAGTCACCATTGGACCATTAAAATATGTCTCTTTTTGAGAAATAATTGCATCTTTGATACCATTTCTATCTTTTGTCTCGACTACAGGTTTCTCACTCAATAAGTAGTCTGCAACTGCTATACCTGAGCTTACTAGTCCCCCTGAATTATTTCTGAGATCCAAGATCAAGCCCTCAACCTCTTTCTCTTTTAACTCTTGAAGTGCCTCTTCAACTTTTTTAGGTACGCTTTCGCTGAATTGAGTTATCCTTAAGTATCCTATTGTGTGAGAATCGTCTCTTAATCTTTTTGTTCTAACTGGTCTAAGATCTACTGATCTCCTCTCTAAATCGAACTCCCTAAGTTCTCCTGATTCCGAAGATACTTCAACTAAAACTTTTGTCCCTGATTCACCTCTTAACTTAGAGGCAGTACTTGCAAGCCCTAATTTTTCTGATGAGATCCCGTCCACTTTCTCTATCAAGTCCCCGCTCACTATTCCAGCTTCTTCAGCTGGAGAACCCCCAAGAGTAGATATAACTTTAACTTTATTGTCATCATCTTCACCTAATTGAAGCCCAACACCATTAATTTCACTTCCAAAATTACTTGATTTCAGAAGTTCATAATCTTTTGGGCGTAAAACTCTTGTGTAGGGATCGTCAAGAGGTTTTAACATGTCTTCAATTGCGGAATAAGCCTCTTCACTTGTTTCAATTTGTTTCTGTAATGTTTTTTGTCTAATTCTTTTCCATTGGATTTCATCAAACTTTTCTGGATCATAAAAACCTTCGTTCACCAAGGTCCAAGCGTCAAGTACTAATTGCCTGCTATCACTGAGAGCATCCACTCTTTCAATCAACAAAAGATTGAAAGAAAAAACTATGATCATAAATGCAGTGATCACAGTTTTGAATGTTAAAAGTTTGTTAAAAGATGAATTCATTGGGTTAAGTGTTAACACCAAGTATAAGAATTTTAAGTAAGCTCTTTATATCAAAGCTAATTTTTTTTGGATGGCGAATTCTTCATCTGTTTATGACTGGTTTCAAGAAAGGCTTGAAATCCAAGACATAACTGACGACGTAACTTCCAAGTACGTACCCCCTCACGTAAATATATTTTATTGTTTAGGAGGCATAACCTTAGTATGCTTCCTAATTCAATTTGCAACAGGTTTTGCAATGACTTTTTACTATAAGCCAACAGTTACTCAAGCTTATAGTTCAGTCAGTTATTTAATGACAGACGTAAGTTTTGGATGGTTAATAAGATCTGTGCATAGATGGAGCGCATCAATGATGGTTTTGATGTTAATCCTTCATGTTTTTAGAGTCTATCTTACCGGTGGTTTCAAAAGGCCTAGAGAATTAACTTGGGTTACAGGTGTTGTAATGGCAGTCATAACGGTAGCTTTTGGGGTTACAGGATATTCTTTGCCTTGGGACCAAGTTGGTTATTGGGCAGTTAAAATTGTTTCAGGTGTACCTGCTGCAATACCAGTAATTGGGGATTTTATGGTCGAACTTCTTAGAGGTGGAGAGAGTGTTGGACAATCAACTCTTACAAGATTCTACAGCCTTCATACCTTCGTTTTGCCATGGTCATTAGCAGTATTCATGTTAATGCACTTTTTAATGATTCGTAAACAGGGTATTTCAGGTCCCTTATAAACTTTTATAATAAAAACAATACAAGACTTTCTTATGTCTACGTTAAAAAAACCAGATTTATCTGACCCAAAATTAAGAGCAAAATTAGCCAAAGGTATGGGTCATAACTATTATGGTGAACCAGCTTGGCCAAACGACTTGTTATACATATTCCCGGTAGTTATTTTAGGAACTATTGCTTGTGTTGTTGGACTTGCAGTGCTTGACCCTGCAATGTTAGGAGATAAAGCAAATCCATTCGCAACTCCTTTAGAGATACTCCCTGAATGGTACCTTTACCCAGTTTTCCAGATACTTAGGGTCGTCCCAAATAAACTTCTTGGTATCGCACTTCAAACATTAATTCCACTTGGATTGATGATATTACCATTCATTGAAAACGTTAATAAATTCTCTAATCCTTTCAGAAGACCAATAGCAATGTCAGTTTTCTTATTCGGAACTTTTCTAACAATCTATCTAGGAATCGGTGCCTGTTTACCTATTGATAAATCATTAACTTTGGGGTTGTTTTAAGGTTAAATCTTAAACATATCTAGATCATTTTCTTCCTCTCTGAGGAAGTGATTCATTAATAAAAAACCAACAATTGTCCATGTTTGGTATGTCCTCGATTGTTGACCTACCCAAGTTCCAGTAGGGCCATCAAAATATTCAGCCCATTCTTGCTTAGGTAATTGATTAAGTTGACACCAATATGATTCTTCTATTAGAGATTTCATTTCTTCCATAAGAATTACATCGTCAGAAGGGTAATTTCTTTGATGTAATAGTACAGCTGCACCAAAAAACCAAAGTAAACTTGGCCAATGACCACCATTATGGTAACTCCAAGGCCAATTCTTTGGGTCCGATCCAGTTTTATTTTGCCATTCTTCGACATCCATATGAGGATGACAAATTCTCATAGGCATTTGAGCCATTAGATGCTGTCTGTTATGTAAAACTAATCTAAATAGAGCTCGTTGTTCCGCGGCGGGTAGTACTCCGAACATGCAGGCTAAAGAATTCCCTAAACTGTAAAATCTAAAGTCAGGTCTTCCTGTGCGAATATTTCCTATTAAATAACCACCTCTATTCTCTAACCAATCTTGAAGCCATGATGGAACTACTTGAGGCTGTACGTTAAATTCATTAAAATGCTGATCATCTCCATACTGCTCAGTTGGTCTTCTTCTTAAAATTTGCATAGTTTGACTGGTAACCCAATAATGTTTTAAGAGAAAACTTCCTAAATCCTTAACCCACTGATTTGTAAGAATAAGTCTTTGATCTAAAAGTCTACTAACATGATCTTCACGACTTAATTCCATTAAATTTATACAACTTTTTAAACATCCATGAAGTAAAACTTCAACTTCTAGAGGTGCTCCCCAAACATCCATTGGTCTATCAATCATAAATGCGCAATCTGGAACAAAAAGTACAGGAGTACCCTCAAATGTAGGATGCAGAACTAGATCTAGTAAAAGTTGAATACCTCTTTGAACGCTTTGACTTTTCCCAAAAGCATAATCGCCACTTTTATTGACGTAATACCAACATAAAATTGGCCACCATAAACTTGCATCAGCTGAAGTAATCCTGCCAATTGATCTTTGACCATAGTCGCCAATAAGCTTTCCATTTTCTTCAACGAAACTAGTAGGAAATACTCCACGGGTTTGATAATTAGTGCTTTGCAACTCAAGGCATACAGTAAGGAATTTTTTTACAATTTCGTAACGTTTTTGAGTAATGAGGTAAATCATTACTGGAACGTTGTCTCTTAAAAATATTTCTCCGTAATTTAACTTTTTATTTTTTGTTGGGTGTTCTAGTGCAGCAACGCTTCCTGCTAATTCGCCTGATATTTCGACTAAAGTTTTTTCGAAGTGTTTTTTTGCATTTGTTACAATCTTCTCTTCATCAGAACTTGGTCTTACTCTTAAATTTTTTTGACTAAATCTCTCTGCCATTTCATTTATATCCCTTTATTTAAGCCTAGTTGTTTAAAGACACTTTGAACAAAAAAAAATAAATAAAAAATTTTTGTATAAAAGGTTGCACAATTACGGTTGTATGGTTTAGTATTTTCTTCTGGGCTAAAATTATTTTTTTGCATTATTCAAGCAGTTACCTAAAATCTTATTTTTGGTAAATTAATGAATTTTTTGAAGATTTGATTTCGATCAGTATTTTCAGCCAGAAGAAGGGTTTTCCCTTCAAAGTGAGTTATACATTTATTGTTTAACTCTGCACCTAGAAAATTTAAAAACTTAGGAACTGATGCTTTTATTGCGTCAAGACTTTATCAAATTTAAATTTGGTAACTTTTAGATGTATTTGCAATAAAGGTGTGAGGTCCCGTCAAGAATATATAAAATTGTTTTCAATTGCTAACTTTTAGATTATTGAAAACTAACGGATCTGAGATCTTGGAAAGTCACTTTGAAATATTTTTAATGTGCACTCAAAGTAATCCTTAATTTTTTAAGGAGGCTGAACCTAAATAACTTAAGTCAATCTTATTTTTATTTGGAGAATGCAATTCATATTGAGTAGATTTATCTACAAAAGGATTTGAACACAACGGAGAGTTTGATCCTGGCTCAGGATGAACGCTGGCGGCGTGCTTAACACATGCAAGTCGAACGAACCTTCGGGTTAGTGGCGGACGGGTGAGTAACGCGTGAGAATCTGCCCTCAGGAGGGGGATAACGGTTGGAAACGACCGCTAATACCCCATATGCCTATTGGTGAAATGAATTTCGCCTGAGGATGAGCTCGCGTCTGATTAGCTTGTTGGTGAGGTAATGGCTCACCAAGGCTTCGATCAGTAGCTGGTCTGAGAGGATGATCAGCCACACTGGGACTGAGACACGGCCCAGACTCCTACGGGAGGCAGCAGTGGGGAATTTTCCGCAATGGGCGAAAGCCTGACGGAGCAACGCCGCGTGAGGGACGAAGGCCTCTGGGCTGTAAACCTCTTTTCTCAAGGAAGAAGATATGACGGTACTTGAGGAATAAGCCACGGCTAATTCCGTGCCAGCAGCCGCGGTAATACGGGAGTGGCAAGCGTTATCCGGAATTATTGGGCGTAAAGCGTCCGCAGGCGGCTTTTCAAGTCTGCTGTTAAAGCGTGGAGCTTAACTCCATCATGGCAGTGGAAACTGAAAGGCTTGAGTATGGTAGGGGCAGAGGGAATTCCCGGTGTAGCGGTGAAATGCGTAGATATCGGGAAGAACACCAGTGGCGAAGGCGCTCTGCTGGGCCATTACTGACGCTCATGGACGAAAGCCAGGGGAGCGAAAGGGATTAGATACCCCTGTAGTCCTGGCCGTAAACGATGAACACTAGGTGTCGGGGGAATCGACCCCTTCGGTGTCGTAGCTAACGCGTTAAGTGTTCCGCCTGGGGAGTACGCACGCAAGTGTGAAACTCAAAGGAATTGACGGGGGCCCGCACAAGCGGTGGAGTATGTGGTTTAATTCGATGCAACGCGAAGAACCTTACCAGGGTTTGACATCCTGCGAACCTCTTAGAAATTTGAGGGTGCCTTCGGGAATGCAGTGACAGGTGGTGCATGGCTGTCGTCAGCTCGTGTCGTGAGATGTTGGGTTAAGTCCCGCAACGAGCGCAACCCACGTTTTTAGTTGCCAGCATTTAGTTGGGCACTCTAGAAAGACCGCCGGTGATAAACCGGAGGAAGGTGTGGATGACGTCAAGTCATCATGCCCCTTACACCCTGGGCTACACACGTACTACAATGCTACGGACAAAGGGCAGCAAACTCGCGAGAGCTAGCAAATCCCATAAACCGTGGCTCAGTTCAGATCGTAGGCTGCAACTCGCCTACGTGAAGTAGGAATCGCTAGTAATCGCAGGTCAGCATACTGCGGTGAATACGTTCCCGGGCCTTGTACACACCGCCCGTCACACCATGGAAGTTGGCCATGCCCGAAGTCGTTACTCCAACCCTTGTGGAGGAGGACGCCGAAGGTGGGGCTAATGACTGGGGTGAAGTCGTAACAAGGTAGCCGTACCGGAAGGTGCGGCTGGATCACCTCCTAACAGGGAGACAACAAAATGTTAAATATTAATTTTGTCACCTTAGGTCGATCGGTATCTCACATTCTTAAACATATTAAGAATTTTATTTCCTAAGTTTTTTCTAGGTCACACCCAAATTTTCCTGGGCCATTAGCTCAGGTGGTTAGAGCGCACCCCTGATAAGGGTGAGGTCCCTGGTTCAAGTCCAGGATGGCCCATATCTCTATGTTGGGGGTATAGCTCAGTTGGTAGAGCGCCTGCTTTGCAAGCAGGATGTCAGCGGTTCGAGTCCGCTTACCTCCACTGATCACCACCTCTTCCATAATTTATAGAAGGGAAAATTCTTGAGTCGTGATCAAATTCTGAACGAATCTAGCTTCCTAATAACTTTATTAAGATGCTGGACTCATTGAATTAATTTCATTGTTTTCAGAGAACCTTGACAACTGCATAGATTATTTTTAAAGACAATAAGCATCTTTAATGATGCAGATTTATTATTTGTGCGAATGCATTAATAACAATTCTATTAAGCTGATGCTTCAATTTTGAAGTTATTGGTCAAGCTACAAAGGGCTCACGGAGGATACCTAGGCACACAGAGGCGATGAAGGACGTGGTTACCTGCGATAAGTCTCGGGGAGTTGGAAGCACACTTTGATCCGGGAATTTCCGAATGGGGCAACCCCATGTACGGCCAACTGAATATATAGGTTGGTGCGAGCTAACCCAGCGAACTGAAACATCTTAGTAGCTGGAGGAAGAGAAAGTAAATAACGACTCCCTCAGTAGCGGCGAGCGAACGGGGAATAGCCCAAACCGATAGTCTTGACTATCGGGGTTGTGGGACAGCAATATGGATCAATAAATCTAGAAGAAACGTTTGAATGGCGTGCCACAGAGGGTGAAAGCCCCGTAATCGAAAGATAAGTTGACCTAGCTGTATCCCGAGTAGCACGGAGCACGTGGAATTCCGTGTGAATCTGCGAGGACCACCTCGTAAGGCTAAGTACTACTGTGTGACCGATAGTGAAACAGTACCGCGAGGGAAAGGTGAAAAGAACCCCGGGAGGGGAGTGAAATAGAACATGAAACCGTGAGCTTACAAGCAATGGGAGCCCGACTAATCGGGTGACCGTGTGCCTGTTGAAGAATGAGCCGGCGACTTATAGGCACTGGCGGGTTAAACCGAAAATGGTGGAGCCACAGCGAAAGCGAGTCTTAATAGGGCGTTTGTCAGTGTTTATAGACCCGAACCCTGGTGATCTAACCATGGCCAGGATGAAGCTTGGGTGATACCAAGTGGAGGTCCGAACCGACTGAAGTTGAAAATTCAGCGGATGAGCTGTGGTTAGGGGTGAAATGCCAATCGAACCAGGAGCTAGCTGGTTCTCCCCGAAATACGTTGAGGCGTAGCGTCTAGTGCTCCAGCAGGGGGGTAAAGCAACCATTTCGGTGCGGGCTGCGAAAGCGGTACCAAATCGATATGAACTCTGAATACCCTGTGTGTAACTAGGCAGTCAGACTGTGGGGGATAAGCTCCATAGTCAAGAGGGAAACAGCCCAGACCGCCAGCTAAGGTCCCAAAATTAACGCTAAGTGATAAAGGAGGTGGGATTGCCCAGACAACCAGGAGGTTTGCCTAGAAGCAGCCATCCTCAAAGGAGTGCGTAATAGCTCACTGGTCGAGCGATCCTGCGCCGAAAATGAACGGGGCTAAGCGTTATACCGAAGCTGCGGATAAATTTATTTATGGTAGGGGAGCGTTCTATGTAGGGTGAAGCGTTAGCGTAAGCGGACGTGGACAGCATAGAAGTGAGAATGTCGGCTTGAGTAGCGAAAACATGGGTGAGAATCCCATGCCCCGAAACCCTAAGGGTTCCTCCGGCAGGCTCGTCCGCGGAGGGTTAGTCTGGACCTAAGGCGAGGCCGAAAGGCGTAGTCGATGGATAACAGGTCAATATTCCTGTACCAGATGTGTTTTGAGAAGGGGGACGGAGAAGGCTAACCAGGCCAGATGTTGGTTACTGGTTCAAGCGTTCGAGGCTTTGAGAGATGGAGAAAACATCTTGAGCTAAGGCGTGAGTACGAGCTGCTACGGCAGCGAAGTTGGTGATGTCATACTTCCAAGAAAAGCCCTATACTCGTTAAGACACATATGCCAGTACCCGAAACCGACACAGGTGGGGTGGTAGAGAATACCGAGGGGCGCGAGATAACTCTCTCTAAGGAACTCGGCAAAATGGCCCCGTAACTTCGGGAGAAGGGGTGCCAGCGAGAGCTGGTCGCAGTGAAGAGGCGCAAGCGACTGTTTACCAAAAACACAGGTCTCCGCTAAGTCGCAAGACGATGTATGGGGGCTGACACCTGCCCAGTGCCGGAAGGTTAAGGAAGCTGGTTAGCTTTTAGTGAAGCTGGCGACTGAAGCCCCGGTGAACGGCGGCCGTAACTATAACGGTCCTAAGGTAGCGAAATTCCTTGTCGGGTAAGTTCCGACCCGCACGAAAGGTGTAACGATTTGCGCGCTGTCTCGGAGAGAGGCTCGGCGAAATAGAATTGTCTGTGAAGATGCGGACTACATACACCCGGACAGAAAGACCCTATGAAGCTTTACTGTAGTTTGATATTGTGCTCGGGCTCTGAATGCGCAGAATAGGTGGGAGACGTTGAAATAGTGCTTGTGGGTACTATTGAGTCATCGGTGAGATACCACTCTTTTAGAGCTAGGGTTCTAACGCTTACCCGTTATCCGGGAAGCGGACAGTATCTGATGGGCAGTTTGACTGGGGCGGTCGCCTCCTAAAAGGTAACGGAGGCGCACAAAGGTTCCCTCAGGCTGGTTGGAAATCAGTCATTGAGTGCAAAAGCAGAAGGGAGCTTGACTGTGAGACCTACAAGTCGAACAGGGACGAAAGTCGGTTTTAGTGATCCGACGGTTCTGCGTGGAAGGGCCGTCGCTCAACGGATAAAAGTTACTCTAGGGATAACAGGCTGATCTCCCCCAAGAGTTCACATCGACGGGGAGGTTTGGCACCTCGATGTCGGCTCATCGCAACCTGGGGCTGAAGTCGGTCCCAAGGGTTGGGCTGTTCGCCCATTAAAGCGGTACGCGAGCTGGGTTCAGAACGTCGTGAGACAGTTCGGTCCATATCCGGTGTATGCGCAGGAATATTGAGAGGATTTCTCCCTAGTACGAGAGGACCGGGAGGAACGCACCTCTGGTGTGCCAGTTATCGTGCCAACGGTAAACGCTGGGTAGCCATGTGCGGAGTGGATAACCGCTGAAAGCATCTAAGTGGGAAGCCCACCTCAAGATGAGTATTGCCATGGCTTAAGCCAGTAAGGTCACGGGAAGAACACCCGTTGATAGGCTCTACGTGGAAGCTTGGTAACAAGTGCAGCGGAGGAGTACTAATAGACCGAGGGCTTGACCAAATAAACTTAATTTATTGTTTTTTAATTTATATAATTTTCTATGCAGTTCTCAAGGTTCACCCTATCCTGGTGTTCATGGCGATGTGGAACCACTCCGATCCATCTCGAACTCGGTTGTGAAACGCATCAGCGGCGAAAATATTTAGGGGGTAGCCCCTTGAGAAAATAGCTCAATGCCAGGTAAAAATATTTCAAAGGGTTTACTCTTTTTGAGTAAGCCCTTTTTTATTTTTGGCATTTAGGACACCAATGTGTACTTCTTCCAGTAATTTTTTGTCTTTTAATTAAAGTTCCACATTTATGACATTCTTTACCAGTTCTCCTATAGACATTTGTCTGTAAACCAAAATTCCCGTTCTCTCCGTCCAAGTCTCTAAAATCGCTAAATGTAGTACCCCCAGAACCTATACTTTTTTTTAATACAGTTATAATAGAATCCTTTAGTTTAACTAACTCATTTTTCTTTATTGTTCGAGCTTCTCTAAAAGGTGAGATGCCAGCAGAGTACAAACTTTCATCAGCATAAATATTACCTATGCCAGCCACTATTGTTTGATCTAATAAAATAGCTTTTATAGATTTTGTTCTTTTTGAAATTACTTTTTTAAGATAATTTTCATCAAAGTCTTTAGAAAATGGTTCTGGTCCTAATGATCCTAATCCTTTAATTATTTTGTTAAGTGATAGGCCTTTATTAATCAACCACATTTGACCAAAACTTCTTACGTCAATGTACCTGAGCTCATTATTATTTTTATCGAAAAATCTTATTCTTGTGTGTTTACAAGGATGAGTTGAGTTTTGGATAAATTTGAAATATCCAGTCATTCTTAGATGAACTACAAGAAATCCTTTATTTTGTGAATTTTCTAGAGGAAATTGAGTGTTCTCATTTTGAACTTCTTTTAATTGAGCTATTAAATATTTTCCTCTTCTATCCCATTTATAAATAAGTGAGTTCCTAAGTCCTTTTATGAATTCTTCTTTATTTATTGGGAATGCAACAGTTGAATCCCTACAGACTTCTACTTTTTTAATAATAAAGTTATTAAGTTTTTGCTCTAAACCTCTGCGAACTGTCTCTACTTCTGGTAATTCAGGCAATTATTTAAGCTTTCTCTAATTCACTTTCAGCGAAATTATTTGTATTTGCTCCACCATCAGTTCCGCTTATCCCCGCGTAATTTACTTTATCGAATCTGACTACACAGTTATATTTAATGCCTGAGGTATCAACTGAAGCAACTTTACCGATTTCATTATACCAATATGATTCTGGTCTTTTTACTCTTACGAGATCTCCTCTTGAAATAGCCATTAATATTAATTTAACTTTTTTTAGAATAACTCATCATTTATATTCTTAGACAAATTATTCACACATATTAATTAAAAGTTTTAACAAAAATCATTTATTAAATTATTTTCGAATTCTTCCTTAACAGGCTTACTTCCCATCCATTTTCTGCCAGGTATTCTTACATCCAATTCATTTTTTTCACAATTGATTGAAATAATCAGTTTTTTATTTTCTTGATTTAGTACGTTTAAAACTTTTCTACCTTTAATATCTTTATATGATTTATCTTGGATAATAATAGGACCATAAATTTTTTTATCTAACTCAATTAAGTCATTATTTTTTTTATTTTCAGTTGTTTCATATTTTTCTGAATTAACTGTGGTCTTTTTTCTTATTGTGAGCTTTTGACCAACTTTTATTGAATCAGGATTATTGATATTATTAATCTCTATAAGTTCTTTTACTTTTAAATTATATTTGTTGGATATGTCAGTAAGATTTTCACCAGTTTTAACAATATGATAATTATTAA
>QCQK01000002.1 GCA_003209565.1 Prochlorococcus sp. AG-449-J16
TTTTCTGCCAAAAATATTTTCGTTTTCTGTAAGAGGGATTTCACTAATATATTTACCGTTTGGGACTTCTTTAATATCATCTTTTCGTCCATAGATTCCACAGAAACTTTCAATGAAATCATAGTGAGGGGAAAGTTCATCGTATGAAATAGGCCAGTTTGGTCCTAATCCATCTTTTTTAGCTGGTTGAAAATCTTCTGAAGAAAATCTTAATGTTATGCCTCCCCAAGTTAATGATCTTCCCCCATATTGTTTACCTTGAGTCCAAAGGAAGGGTTTTTTCTTGGGGCAGTCATAAGGATGTTTCAATTCATTTGAATATAAATCAGGATTATTTTTCCAATAACCGGGATGTTGGCATTGATTTGCATGTTTTTTTGTTAAAACTCCTGATAATCTTTTTAATGTACTTTTTGGCTCATAATTACTAGCCTCATGCCTTTTAATTTTTGGCCCAGCTTCTATTACTAAAACTTTTATCCCTTGTTCTGCCAATGTAAGTGCTGCTATTCCTCCTGTAGCACCAGAACCAACAACAATTGCATCATAAGGACTTATATCCAAAACCTACTTCATGATTTGTTATTTCAATAAATATAGCATTCAGTAAATAATTTATTTTTAGATTTCAACTTAAGAAGTTAGAATTTGTTGAAATACCATTCAAACAATGAGATTTATAATTTTAACTGTTTTAATGATTGTTTTAACTCTTCCTTCTAAAAGTTTCGCCGCATTGGATTATGGTAAACAATCCTTAGTAGGAGCCGATTTTTCTGGATCTGATTTAAAAGGAGCAACTTTCTATTTAACTGATTTACAAGACGCAAATTTATCAGATTGTGAGCTCCAAAATGCAACTCTTTATGGAGCAAAACTAAAAGATACTAATTTAAGTAACTCCAATTTAAGAGAAGTAACATTAGACTCAGCTGTTTTAGATGGAACAGATTTATCAAATACTAACTTAGAGGATTCTTTCGCTTATAGTACAAAGTTTGAAAATGTAAAAATAAAAGGTGCAGACTTCACAAATGTTTTTTTGCCAAAAGATGTAATTAGGAAATTTTGTGAAAGTGCTACAGGAACTAATCCAATCACAAATAGAGAAACCAGAGAAACTTTAGAGTGCGATTAGATTTAAATTTATGCACATACAATTTCTTTTTTAATCTTCCTTTGTTTATAAAGTGATCTTCCAACAGGCCAACCTAAAGTAGATAAATGTCTCATTAAAGATCTTGAGTATTTGAAATAAAAATTGTCTGAATATTTGATACCAAGTTCTCTTAAAGTAGTTATTAATAAAAATAGATCTTTCTTATTACCTTTTTTCATATCTAATAATATCAATGCTTCACTTGATAATTTTTTTTCTAGAACCTTATCATTTTCAGCAAAACCAACTTTAAGTGAATTAAATTGATCAGAATAAAGAGTATAAATTATGCCTTCTTTGAATCTATCTATAGAAGTATCTACATTAAACCTTGATGAAATTAATGTTTTGTATCCTTTAATGAGTTTTCTGTTATGCATAATTATTTGATTTCATTCTGAGCTATTTCGTATTTCTCCAATAGATTGTTTACCTCTGCTAATGCAATCCTCTTTTGACAGGCCGAGTCATATCTATTTACTGCTACTGAAGGTATTGAACCTTTGCTTTTCATTTCCCTTATACCAGTTTCTAAACACTGAAAAGCAACACTCGATAGATCTCTCCCTTCAGCAGCAGCCCAAACTTTCAGAAGATAAGTTAAATTTGATGGAACTGATATTTGTACTTTGTTTGAGTTTGAAGTATTTAATGCAATATCATCGATACTAATTTCTTTCGAGGAAATAGTTTCTTTAACCTTTTTCTTTAAAATTTTTACTTGACTTATAACGTCCTCTTTATTCCTGATTTTTTGTTCTATTTCAAATAACTCTTCTTCAGAATTAATTAAAGCTTCTAATGCCCATTTAGCATCATCTTTCGCAATGGCAGTTCTATCAAGCCATTCATCTCTTATTTTTGACCAATTACTAGGCATAAGCTTTATGCGATAATTCTATAATAAATAAATCTAAATAGATTGTCTATACAATCTGTATAGATTTAATATAGATTATATAAAGTTTACATAAAGCTTTTGAATTTGTTGTGTGTGCGTTTGTATACCTTATCTTAGAAATAATGTTTCATGGCAATTAAAATCGCAGAATCCATAAAATATGAGTCTATAGGGATTTTCCCCGTTGTATTGAAAAAGATTAGTTAGATAATTCAATCTTTTTTAAATTTTAGTTATTTGTTTATTTAATTAAAAACTTCTGAGCTTTTAATCTCTTTCAATAAGTTCAATTTTATAACCATCAGGATCCTCAACAAAAGCCAAGACAGTTGCACTGTTTTTCATTGTTTTAGGTTTGGTTGTTATTTTACAACCATTATTTTCTAATCCTTGGCAAATTAGATGAATATCTTTTACTCCAATAGCTATATGACCATATTTATCTCCAAGCTCATAGTCTTCAGACTTTTTGCCCCAGTTATAAGTTAATTCAATTACTGTGTTTTCTTTTTCTGAGCCATAACCAACAAACGCCAAAGTGAATTTCCCATGAGGGTAATCCTTTTTTCTTAATAAATTCATTCCTAATCTATTGACGTAGAAATCAATGGATTTATCTAAATCTCCAACCCTCAACATTGTATGTAGAATACGCATTTTGAATTATGAACCTTAATCAATTATCTAATATTTAATAACCATCTGCCAAAGTTGATTTTTCGAGGCTAAGTTTTCTATTAAGTTCAAAAAAATTAGGTTAAAATATAAATAAAAGGTTTTAATAATATATTGAATCAGATATTCCAGAGACTCTCATCAGCATTTTTTTATACTTTGCCATTAAAGGCATCAATACCTCTTGGATATTATTTGTTCTATAAATATTCATTTTTAAAAATACTATTATCACTCACTTTTCCCATAGCAATAATTGAAAAATCTTTGCCTTTTGGTGGTTTTTTATTATTTTTAATTTTGTTTGCTGGATTAGTAAGAAATCCAAATGTTCCCTATTTCGTTAGATATAACGCATGCCAAGCATTACTTATTGATATTGCTTTGATAATAATTTCATATTTCTTGAGAATATTTCCCATAGTTGAATTAGGCTCAATAATTTTTATATTTACACTATGTATTTTTATTTTTTCGATTTCTCAATGTACTTTTGGAGTTGAACCTGAAATACCATTAATTAGTAAATCTGTAAGAATGCAAATTTAAAAATATTTATAGATTTACTGACTTTCTTCAGCACTCATTCAGAATAGATTCCCATCTTTCTTGACTTGATATTATTGCTTGCATTGGTGGATTAGATCCCATAATTTCAAAGGCTTTAATTAATGATTTATTAGCTAATAGGCCTAATCTTGCAGCCTCTCTTTGTCTAGAGCATACTTTTTTTCTTGATCCCTCTTTTAGACTATTTTCGATTTCTTTAAGAATCTGGCTAGCTTCATTCGATTTAGAATAAAAATCATTCATATAAACATCAAGTGCCGAATCAGCGAAGATTTCAACTGGAGAGATTATTGTGACTAGGCAAACTATAAAACCTATAAATACAAATATTTTCATAATAATCTTAAGTAATTTTTTTGTCCGATCTCTTTAAAACTAAATAAAAGGTAAGAACGCTAATTGTTCCTGATGGGCCTATTAAAACATGCCAAAATTGATCGCCACTAATTGAGAGCCTTGTTCCAAAGAAAGTCGTAAAAAAAATACCAAATATTGGATAAAGGATAAAAAGCCAATCTTTAAAAACTCTTTGCCAATTTATAATTAAAATAATACTTATTATTACTTGAAAAAGAAGAGCAATAGATTTATCAAATAAAAAATATGAGATTATTGAGCATAAAGAAATGCAAAAATTAGTTTTTTGAATAAATTTATTTTTTATAACTGATATCGATAAACATGTCAGACCTAAAGATAAGAAAGAATAAAATAACCAATTAAATAAAGAGGAATGATCTACATAAATCCAAGATGTTTGGATATGATCTATCATTTCAGAAATCGATGCCAATCCTAAAAATAAAAAACCTAAAGGTATCAATTCATTCTTGCGTATGTGTTTGAATTTTTTGATCGATCTAATTCCTAATAATATAGGAATGATTGCGGCCTGCAAATGGGCTAATAATAAAATTGAAAAAAACAAAATAAATTCTCAAAATCAATTTATCTAAAATTTAAATATAAAATTCAGTTTTAGGTTATCTTAGTAAAGATAGATACCATTGCCCTATTACAATAATTAATATTGTAAGAACAAAAGGGAAAGCAGGATATCTTGTCTGAAAATTAGCAGGTGGCCAAGGTGACCAAGATATTAATCTTCCTTGAGGTTCATTTGAAGATACTGATTTTTTTGTTTTTGAAGATACTGATGAATTTACTGCGAATCCCTTATTCATATATTTATTTAAATTTAAACTATAACAAGAAGATAAATTAACGGCGCGATTAAAATTAATTTATATATTTTATTAATTTATAATATCGGAGAAGTTAGATTATTTATTTACTTTTTTGCTATTTAAAAATATATTTTCAAATAGTTTTTTTATTTTTTTAGTATATTTAGAGAACTTTTTAAGTTGTTCCAAAAATGCATAAAAAATCCAGTAGAAAGCAAAAATTCATAAATTTCTAAATCGTTTCTTATGTGTTCAACTGTTGAAGCCCATGATATTTCGTAATAGAAAATATAGAGAGCAGTTATCAAGAAAAATAAACTAAGGTTTTTACTTGGTATAGATGATAAATAAGGCCATTTTCTCCATCCTATCCATCCAAATAAAATGCAAATTGCTATCAGTAAAGGGTCTAGAAAATAATTATGAAAAAATGGAAGATTATGTAGATTAGTTTCCCCTTGGATACTTATTTCCGTTAGTGAATTTAAAGTAAAACCTGTTATTCGCTCTCCCCAACTAATTTCTTCAGCAGCAATAAAAAAGCAAAATGCGCTTAAAGTTAACCAAATGAATGAATTGAGCGAACTTTTATTTTTACTTTTAAAGAATATTAAGATGCCAAAAATTGAAGATATGAAATATTCGGAAAACTGTAACCATTCCAAGGGACCATCCTCAACCTTTAATAAATTAAACCAAGTGGTACCAACAATATTTTCTCCAAAAGGTAATATGTAAACGAATCCATATATAAATAGGACGTAATAAATAGGGAATAAATTTACTTCAGGAGAAATATTACCCCATGGTGTTTTAATTATTTTCAAATTTTTAATGATGATTTCTCTAATACCAGTATTTTATATTAATTTATTTCATAAAAAAAATGTTTTTCATTAATAGATAATTTTAATAAAAAAAAACAAAAAAACTTTAAAAATAAAGAATAAAAAATCAGTGGTCTATCCTAATGCTGCACTCTTCATTATCAAAAAAATTGAGAAGTAGTAAAAATAACCACCTGCTAAAGAATAAAAAAATATTATCCTTTTTTTGATATCAGAGGATGCTATAAAAAAGCTTCCTATAGAGAAAGGTAATATAGGAAAAGTGCGAATTAATAAAATAAAATTTGGTTTTAAAGTGAAGTTTTTTATTGAGCTTAATATTTGGTTAGTTCTGATTTTTTTTGATAAAAAATTTTTCGATAATTTGATATCTGTTCTTCTAAAAAATAGAACTTGAATTAAACCTAATAATGCTAAAACTGGTGTGAAAAATATTATATAAATTAAACCAAATGATTTTATTAGTATTAAGTCAAACAATATTGATAATGGAAGTCCTAAAGATATAGAAATAATGTTTATTAATATTAAATATTTAAATTCAGTCTCTATTAATAAATTATCAAGAATATTGCTATGTCTAAGAAAAAGTGAAAGCAAATAAATTAAAAAATATAAAAAAAATATTTTTACTATTGTCGATTTTAAACTTAAATTTTTTCTATACATATAAGTTGAAACATCCCGAAATTTTTATCAAAGAAAAGTCTTTCAATTTTTCTTATGATTTTAATTATTCTACCTATGCGGGTATTGAAAGTATGCCCTCCGCTTATTAGATAAGATACTGGCATAATATTTTTTTTCTTAATAAGAGAAAGCATAGGAAATAAATTTTTAAATTTTTTGAAATCTCTCTCAAATATTATCCATGAGAGTGCTTGGTTTGAATCAAATAGAGGATCTTTGGATTCAAAATTCCAGTTAGATTGTTTTGTATCAAACTTTTCGTGTCCTATAAATTTATAGACTAATTTACTCCAGAAATTATTACTAGGTTCTATCATTATGATCCTTCCTCCTTCTAAAAGAGATTTTTCTGCCGATTTAAAAAATAATTCAGGATTACTTACATGATGAAATACGTTAACTAATATTAAATTTGATATTTTGTTCTCAAACTTTTCTCCTACTTCCATTGCATCAAGTTTGAAATCAGTATTTGAGTTCAAGAAAACATCTGTCTTCTTAATACTTTGATTTATTTTATTAATAAAACTTGCTCCACATCCTAATTCAATATTAATTCCATCGATAACTGAAAGATCTTTTGAAATAAGTGAGTACCATTCTTCATAAAGCATACCTAGCGCGGTATTTACTTTTTCGAATCCAATCCTATCTAATGTTATTAATTCGCCTTGATTATTCATTTTTTATTTAAAACTAAAAGGGGTTGTCGAAGCTTATAATTCTAGACTTTAACAGAAATTATAAATTACAAATATATTTCAAACTTGTTTTAAATATTTTAATTCAGCATGCATTTGCAAAATTTTTAATAAGTTTTTTAAATTTGACCAGGATCGTTATCTATAGAATTTACGTATAATTCATAAGCTGTTTCATTACTGTTAGATGCAATTGCATATGAATAAACTTCATAAGCTGTTTCACATCTAAAATTAAGACGGGCTTTCCTGAAGCTATTTATAGCAAAAACTCCTGCTCCATTAATTGGGTTGTCGTCATAAAGCACTTCTGTAACTGTAAAACCAGATGCTCTTGCAAATCGCCTCGCTTCACTTACGCATTCACTAGTAGATGAGTATAAACGACCACCAGTAGAGTATACCCACGGGGTTGCTTTTAACGGAAGAATGGTTTGAAATAATCCTGTAGAAAAGGTAAGCAGTAATGCTTTAAAAAATAATTTCAAAATTCAAATAAATTATTATAAATCTTATCCTATAAGAGATTTGTTGTTAATTTTGTTAAAAGTTTAGTGATGTAATAAGGATTAAAGATATAAATCTATATTTATGTAATTTTAATATTAATCAAAAATATCTTGAATTTACCTCTTAGATATTAAAGCGGAGGGGGTGGGATTGGCTTATGTGCGAAATGACAAGCTATGAGAAGGGATGAGAACAATTTCTGAGTTCGACTTTCATTTCCCCTACCATTTCCCCTACCAAAAATTTTTACTCAAATTTTGCATATTTTTTGCAAAGTTTTACTTTCATCGATTCGTAAGCAAGACCAGATAATTCTTTTGGCTGACGCTTACTAAGATTTAGATACTTATCTCCAAAAACTTTTGTTAAATAGTTTTCTTTAAGACAGCTAAATTCTTCATAATCCAAAGCATTTTTCTTTTTATTTAAATCAATAAATATTGGTCTAAAAGTTATGTCGAACCATAATGTTTCATCACTTTTAACTTTGGAAGATTGAGATCTAATAAGATCCAAATCTACTGAATGTACATTTGAATAACCATTCCAAAAAGCGTAAGTATTCTCGCAATAAGAAAATTCTTGTGGATTTTTCCTTCCTCCTAAATTTCTAACACATCTAAAATAAGCTGCTCTATTTTTTAATTCGTCCTCTTTTATAGATGCAATTAAATAATTTAAATTTCTTGGCGCAACCATTATTGCAGATTTTTTAGCTATGTATTTTTCACCTAAGTCAGTTTTCACAACAATGTCACTCGTGCAGCCTGATAATGCAATTAAAAGCGGTGCAAGTAGTAAGCGTTTCATTCGAGGAATTTAGTTTAATTAATACATTTAATATTGGAAATTAAATTGATTCATCGGTTTTGCATAGCCTGATTCCGTACACTCAAAGGTTATTGGCATTCGCATTCCAAAGGCATTTAGACCGCTCGCATAGATTTTGCCATCAAAGGCACTTTCTATTTTTGGCTTTCTAGCTATTTGTCTTTTTGCACTACCTTTACATTTTCTAAGAAGTTTTGCCTCATCACTAAAAGCACCTTCTTTTTTTGAATTTGCATTAACTATGATTCCAACACCTATTGCTAGGAAAATCAATGTGACAACAGCAAAGGCTCTTTGTTGTTTTGCTTTTTTGGAGATTTCTACCATAAAAAAAAGAGCTTATTGCCCCTTATTTTAGATCGAATTTTAAAACTGAACTCAAACCCCTACCAATTACAACAAAACCCCTACCATTTCCCCTACCAAAATGATGAGGAAATATGAAAACAAATGAGAAAGTATGAGAAGGCTAAATTAAGTTTAATTATTGATATATCTCCTTTTTGGAAGCTTTAAAATAATTTTGAGAACATATGAGAAGGTATGGTAACTTCTGAGAATATGTCTTGGTACGGAGGGGGTGGGATTCGAACCCACGGTGCCCTTGCAGACACGCTAGTTTTCAAGACTAGAGCCTTAAACCACTCGACCACCCCTCCAGTTGGTGGCGAAATTTAAATAACTTTTAAATTCTAGCAGAAGGGTTAATCAAATCCGAAGAGTTTAATTAGAAATAATTAAATAAAAATTTACATTGAATTGTTTCCAGTTTAATTAGGAGCCAAATATATTTTGAATCTTTGATTTAAGTTGTTTAAAGTTTATCTGAGAAAGAAAGACATCCAATAAAAAAAGGTATTAAATCTAATAAAAGCCTTTAATCTAGTTTTTGGGGCTTTTATATGTTAAAAATAAATATTACTTTTATTAATTGAAAAAATAAAAAATGTCTTATTTTGAAAATTTAGGTCCACAATTTGATCAATGTATATCTTCAGTTAAAGAAGGTAAAAAGAATTATATTTTACCTCTCATTTCTCTTCTGCTAAGCTTATTGCTGACCTTAACAGGATGGAGATATTTTGTTTTAAGCTTAATTTATATGATAAATTTATCTTTCTTTGCTTATATTGTTAGAGATAGTTATTCGATAAGAAAAGAAAATGTTTTACCATTATTGACTATTTGTATAAGTATTGTTCTTACATCAATTCATGTAATTAATACACTTGATGCTATTGCTGCACTGTCTAATCTTGGAGAAATGTTTTCTGATTTTGGGGATGCATTTGAATAGAGTATTAAATTCAAATAAAAGTTCACTTTAATGAGCCTACTTTTTTAGAATTATCAAATTTAAATTTCAAGATTAGAGCCTTAACCTTTTGACCACCCTCAAACTTATTATTCAATTTTTTCTAATAAATTAGTAATACTTCAATGAGCTAGCTTTTTGATAGTTTGTAAAAACTTGAACTACTTTTAAATAAAATTTATATTTGAAACAGTTAAAAAATAATTTTAAAGTAATCGATTTTAGCGATTAATTATGTCTTTTAAACTCAATATAAAATCTAAAAAATCACTTTTAAAATTTCTAAAGATATTAGGAATGTTTTTTTTAATATCTTTAATTTCTTTTTTAATTTTCAAGAATGAAAAACTTTTAAACTCATATAAAATTAAATATTTAATAATTTTTGTTCTCACTCCTACAATTGGAGTAATTTTATCTATTAGAAAAAATAGATTTTAGTACATATACTTTTCCCGTTTGTAATTAAATTAGTTTTCTTTTTCTTTTTATCCACCAAAGATTGCAGTAATTATTGAACCAATTATGACTGTTCCAATAAATAAAAGTATGCCTCCCATAATTACCCACATACAACCTTTGACTAATAGGCTTCCTTCTTTTTTCAATTTTTTAACTTCCTCTGTCTCTTCTGTAGTAGCGTATTTCTCAAAAGGAGCACTTGTACTAAATGGAATATTGTTTTCTATAGAAACTTGATTAAATGCTTTATTTATATCCTCCTGCAAATTATTGAAAGTTTCTTTGCCGTTATAAGTAAGATCTCCATTCATCTGCATTAGGGACTGTTTGGGGTTAATCGTTATAATACCTCTGACCTTATCTTCTGTATCTCCCTCAGGAGAAAAATCCCTGATAACAACTCCATCATTTCCTAATAAAAATATCTTGGAAAATTCTTTACCATTTCCTAAATTGATTTCTTTTACATCTTTCCAGTATATATTTTTCATATCAGCATTAAGAAAAGCTTGTTGCTTCATTGCTTTTGAAAGCTGTCTATTAGTTTGCTTAATGATTATTCTTTTATTAGTGATGAAAGCTATGCACATTAATGAACCAAATCCTACACCCAATTGAAATAAAAAAGAATCTACAAGTATTTTTTCATCTTTATCGAATTTAAACTTTAGTCCTTTAGGTGTTGTGTAATCATTCAACAAATTCGATGCATTATTAATCATTTTAGGAAAGATTTTTTTTAAGAATTAAATCATATTGAGGTTCTTTTTTTTATATTTTGTCAAACTTATTTTCTAAAAATATTGATTTTCATTTTTTTAGATATTTTGATTTCCTAAAGTTTTATGAAAAAAAGAATTTTAATTGCCCTTTATAAAATAATTTTTCTAAATAATTCTTCTAACAGAAAAGAAAATCTTAAGTTAAATAAAACTAAAAAATAAACTAATTAAGTTAACCTAACTTGTTAATTATTGAATGATATTTACAAGGCGCAAGTATTATCTTAATTAAAAGAAGTTTTAAATAATATAGCCTAAAATCATTTGATCAATTCTCCAAAATGTTATTCGGTTTTAAACAACCAATTTCAATAGCAAAGTGAATTTAAAGTGCTAAAAGAGAGTTTTTGCCTTTTCATTTAGCTTTTTAGCTATAACTTCAATCTTTTATATCTGCTAGCAATTTATAGATAATTTTAGGCATAGTTTAAAGAAGATTCTGGAAAATATTTAGTAAATAATCTATAAAAAACATTAAGGCATTATAATTTTCTTAAAATTTTCAAAGTTAATTGAAGAAATTTAGCTCACTTAAAAATTTATTTATAATCTTTGCAACTTCAGGATTAACAATTTTTGGTACTTTTAATCGTCCCTTATACTCAATTCCTGAACCTATTACTGTTGCAGTTACAAAAGTACTTGATAGATCAAATGCCCCCTGGTTTAAAAAAAGTTTTGAAGATAAGTTCAAAACAATTCTTTCTACTGAACTTGCAAGTGCAGGCCACTTTATTGTTGTTGAGAGAGATCAAGAAGCATTAAAAGAATTGCGAGCAGAATCAAGCTTATTTGAGGGTGAAGAAAATTTTAAAGAGATGGAATTATTAAAACCTAAATACATAATTAGAGCAGCTTTAAGTGACTATGAAGATAATTATGTTTCCTTTGATCTGAAAGTTATAAACGCAAAAACTGCCGCAATAGCTTACAGCAGGTCTATTGAAGGTAATGTCTCAAATGTTTCACAAAAGCAAAGTATAAAAATTAATAAAAATGACTTTAGCTTTAAAGAAGAGGTGGAGATCGTTAAAAAAACTGTTCCCTCAAGAGCTATCAGATCAGCTATTAATGAAATAGCGGGATATTTAGATTGTGTTCTGTATCTAAAAGATGAATGCATAGCTGAATATGAGGCAAAGGAAGAAAGAAGGAAAAGAAGTAATGATGCGCTTGACTTTTTCTAACTTTTAATCATTATCTTTAAACATCTTGTGAATTTATTTATATTTATATTTGACCTTTTTTATTCAAAAATAGGTAGTAATTGCAATCTCTTATCTATTTGTATTTATTATTTAGGATAACAAGGGCAGATCTACTTATCATTGGGAATTCCCAATTATGTAAATTACTAAATTTCTTTTTAAAATAAATCCCTTATCGATAATCTTTCTTATATTTCGATCAAACATGCATTATTGAATAAGTTTAATATTTTATGAAAAATTTTGGTTATTTAAATTTTTATAAAGATAATTTAAAATTAAAGAAGGTATAAAATAATCTTTTTAGCTTAGATCTTTAGAATTGAAGATAAATGTTGCGAGTATAAGAAGCTGAGTATTTAGTTAGTAGGACCTAAACATATCAAATGCTTCTATTCTTTTAGCTTTTCTTTGTTCAATTTCTTTTACTCTGCTGAGTCTCTTGGCTTTGCTTTCTTTTGTTAAATCTTTCACTTTTTTGTTTTCACAAAAGGCAATTGTTTTAATCGCATCTGCATCAATTTTGTCAGCTATAACTTCATAATTCTCAAAAATTGAAATTTCGTTAATAGTATTATCAACATATGCATTTAGTTCAGATATTACGGGTAAAGAGTCTTCATGCAATCCAGCAGCACATAAACCCATAATTCTTTCAGCTTTTCTTTCAACCTCTCTAGTGATTTTTCTGGAAAAACTCGGGCTTAAGCTGCTACCTGGTTTTCTTTTTTCTCCTAGATATAGACCTGTAGTTTTTCTCAATGATAATTGCATTGCAGTAGCTTGACTCTCATCTTCAAGAATAAATAATAACTTCCTTGGTAAAAGATAATTATCTACATAATTTATAACGAATATATGTTCTCTTACTTTTTTTGATGTCGCATCAACTACCCATTTTGGTATTCCCTCTTTCTTTTTAAAGAATAAGAATCCTTTTGATTGTTCAGGAAAAAGACTTTGCCACTTTTCCAAATCCTGATTTACCTTAATAGTTTCTTTACTTGAAAGTGAAAAACTTTCAATCTGAGTAGGATAAATTCTTTCTTGAGGACCACCCTTTGGCATTATCGTTAGAATATCTTTATTAAAAAGTGCGTTACATTTCTCTCCAAATATATTTGATAGCAAAAATCCACATTTACCTTCATACAGTTGACTTCTAGCCAAAACTAAATTTGAAGGTAATAGAAAGCTTAAAATTATGTTTAGAAATATAAAATAATTTTTTGTCATTTAAAATTTCTTGAATAAAAAATTTCTTGTAATTTTTAATTATGCATAGAATATATATTTATATTACCTCAAATTAGTTTTTAATATTAACTCGGATTATCAAATTTTTTATTAAAACTTCTTAAGAAATATTTTTATAAATTAAGTAATTTTACCTCAATCTATTAAGTTTATAAGAAAATAGAATTTCTTTTTATGAGAATTTCTTCGAAAATAATACATAAAGGTTTATTGGGATTGATAAATTTAATGTTTTTCATCCCTCCAAGCCCAGCATATTCTGAAGTTTCAAATCTTAAATTGAATGAGCCAGTGACAATTGCCGTTAGAAAATTTAAAAACTTTGCTGGCGATTTTGCTGAGAATGGAGTAATTGAAGGAGAAAATGGTGAAAAAATTAGGGTTGGTTTCTGGAAACCTTCTTTTGAAATTAAGCTTGCAGAAGTCTTAACTAATGAGCTAGCTAACACAGGACATTTTACAGTTGTTGAGAGGAATAATTTATATGAAGTTTTTGAAGAGCAGGCAATATCAGGTATTCAAAAAAATCTTACAAAAGCAAAATATATTGTTATTGCTTCTTTAAGCGACTATATACCTAACACAGCAGGTTCAAGATCTAACTCTGATGGACGTATCTTAATATTTAGAGCTGGTAATGATAGAACTCAGGTTGATACTTACGTTGCGGTTGATGTAAGAGTAATTAATACATCTACAGGCGCTATTGCATTAAGTAGAACTATTGAAGGAACTACTTCCTCTGTAGCCAAAGCAGATAGGTCTGGATTAGCGTTGGGTCTCATAGATACAACCTCAGAAAAGAAATCTTATGAAACCACCTCTGCAACAAGAGCACTTAGAGCTGCATTAATTAAAGTTGTAGATTACTTAGATTGCCATTTGTATCTTAAAGATGAGTGTATTGCAGAATTTGAAGCGGAAGATGAAAGAAGAAAAAATTCAACTGAAGGAACATTAAATCTATTTTAATTATGAAAATTAAATTAAATCTAGCCATTTTATTATCTACTGCTTCTTTACTTTTACTTCCAAACATTGATTTATTTGCATCAGAGTTAACTCAAAAAAAATCAAAACTTGAATTAATTGAAGAAGATTTAGAAAACTCAAGAAAAGATGTTTTATCTTCTAGACAATATTCCTTAAATAAGGATTTCTCTTCAGAACAATTAGATGTAGTAATTAGACCTTATCAATTATCTGCGGAACAATCTCCGGATTGGTGGTCTGAAAAACAATCATATGACATGTCATTTTTGTTAGTAAAAGCTTTAAATAATTATCCTGGTTTAAATGTTTCTTTAGAAAAAACTTGGGAGGAAAGGATTCTTGAAAAAGAAAACTTACTAATAAATAAAAAAGAATCATTAAACAATGATAAAAAGATAATTGTTACCCCATTTTTAGAAGATTTTAAGTTTCAAGTCCTTAATCCGAAAAAAAGAGGAATCGGACTAGTTGTAATTTCTCTTAGTAGTAAGACTTGCATTAATGAAACATTCTTATCTACGAGATATGCATTTGATTTGCCTTCTGATTCAAATATTTTTATTGAAGATATTGAATCCAAACAACTATTAGTTAAAAAGAAAAGCGGATCAAGTCTAAATGCTAATCTTTTTTTTGTTAGTGCAGGGGGAGGTAAATTTAAGGCACCAGAAAAACCTGTAAAAGAGGTAGTTTATAATTCTGTAGTTGACTCTGCTGAGGGGTTATATTGTGCTTTAACTAATAAAGGAGATTGTCTTAAATACTATCAAGAAAGAGAGTATCAATTCCCTACTGTAGAAAAAAAGCGTAAAAAGAAAAAAGATAAATCTTGTTGAAATTTAATCTAGTTTTCAAGTAGTTAATACTAATTTTATTAATGTAAACTATATTGAAGAGTAATCAAATTAGACCTCTTTCTCCTTTATATCTTCCCAATTGAAAATGGTCTTTAAGAAACATTCAAAAATACTTTAAAAATTAGCTACATATTGGAAATCCTATAGATCCATCCCATTATTATATTTTAAGTTTTAATTAGAAGTTAATTTTTTAGAATTAAGGAATTAAGGTACACTTTATATCGCCAAAAAAAGTGGGTTAATTAGAAATGGATAACATAAGGATTAGAGTAAAATAAAAATTCTATAAATTACAAAATCATCAAATTAGAATAAATATTTTATAAATTTATATTCTTTAAATTGTTTATAAATTCTTGAACAATATCTCGATAAATTACATATTCAATTAATTTAGGTCCAATAAAACAAACGCAAGCACCATAAAGTAAATCAATCTTAAGATAGGAGGAACCAAAATTAATTAAGTATATTAATAAAACTAGGGGGGTTATTGTTATTTGAGCAAATAACTTAAGTAAAAAATTCATGTCACTTTCACTAATATAACTCCAAATACTTAAACCATCACCTTTGCTGGGTATTGCATTCATTCCAATTGAAATAGAAATTATAAGGTTAAAAATGTCTTGCCAGTTTAAACTTATGATTCCTAATATTGAAAGTTTATTAATTATTGTAGGATAAGCAATTAAGCTTCCTATTAATGAATTGAGAAAAAAAGGAGCAGTTGCTATAAGCACATCTTGATACAAATGTTTTGGCCTTTCATGAAGTACATAGCCTGATGATTTCCTGAAATTGTAGTAGCAAACATCTTTTACTTTTGCGTTGAAAATTATACAAAAAAAGTGATGTGATAATTCATGGATTATTACACCTGGCATATAAAAAAGAGATCTTAATATTGCCTGCATTGCTTAATTAAAATTTATTTGTTATTAATTTTTATTTTTTATTCTGATATATGGCTTTTCAAATTTTGGGTCGCTTTGATGTTTATGATCTGCAAAGTGGGAAGGTAATTTATGAGCAAGAGAATAAGAAATATTTAAAATATTAATTATCGAGAGAAGTTTAAGAAAAATAATAAGTTTCATATGGTACGAGTCAAAAAAAATTGATTGAATTGATTAAATCTTTTAGAAACATCATTCTGACGATTATCTTTTAAGATGTGAATCTCATAAAGATGCTTCTCTATGAGTAATTAGCAAATTAAGATTGCTCAATTGTAGTTACAAATACATGAAAATTTGACAAAAGATATTATTAAATTAGAGAATATTCATAAAATTTAATTGACATAGTGAAACTAAAAGGATTTTTGACAAGCCTCATAGCAGGTGCCTCTCTTCTTACAGCTAGTAATACGACCCCCGTACTAGCAGGAAGTTGTGAAAATGCTCCTGCTACTGGAACTGTTTTTAAGTGGACTGGTCCAGATACATGGAAAATCATGACTACAGTTAGACAACCAATTACATCTGCTAACGAGCGTAAAGTAGCATTTGCTTACAAAAAGTTGGATCTAAAAGCTCAAAGGGAACTAGCAAGGTGGGTTGAAGTAAATGTAAAAAATGCATCTAGTTTGACTGAAGCCGAGAAGGCTAAATTTGTTGTAGACGCAAATGACGATGTTACGGAGGACTCTCTTGAGGGGTTTGAAGAGTTTGTAGATACTTTTTCTAGTTCCACTGACGCACTTCTTGTTGGAATGATTAATCTTGGCGACTGTCATACTTTAGGTGAAGAAGTAAGATTAACTAAAGGAATAAATTCTGAGAATATAGTTGCGGCTCAAAGCATGAAAAATAAAAATTTTGGTGGAAGTACTGCAAGCACCAATGACAGTAATAATTTAAGTTCGCCTACACAAACTTATAGAAGAGACCTTAATAAAGGTTATTCAGGTTATGGAAATCTAGATGACTTCTAAAATGATTTAAAAACTTATGATTCAATAGGTTGATGAACCTGATTCAAGTATGGTCTCTGTATCTTTTTCGATTTTCTCTTCTTTTGGAAGTTCTTTTATGAAATTTGTAATTGATTGAAGTCCCTCTAATGTATATGATCTAAAAGTTGAATTTGTGTAGAGTAAAAATATAACCAAAGCGGCTATTACAAAATTTCGCATAATTTCAAGATTTATACTATTAATAATATAATTTTAGATTAATTAGTAGTTAATCTAAAAATTAATAATCAAACTATACAAAATTAAAATTCATTTTATGAATATATTTGGCTTAATCTATTTATTTATATTACTAATTTCGGTTAATCAGGATTATATACACGCATCCAACTTTAAAAAAAAGTATCTAGATTTAACTTCTAAAAATAAACATTTTTTAAACAGGACTTTATTAGTTCAAAATGATAATATCAAAACTATTGTTGTAACTGGTAAAGGAACATCAGAAGAAAAAGCTGCAATGAATGCTGCTCAAAATGCATTATTGATGGCTTCCCCTATGTATATAAAAAAAAGAAGAGTAAGTCTTTATAAAGAAACCTCTATTGATGGGGATTTAATTCCTGAAGAGAGTATTGATAGTTACAGAGAAAGTAGCTACGGGTTTAATCAAGGATCTATATTGTCATTTAAAGTAACTAAAACTTCTTTCAAGAATGGAGTGTATACCTTAGTCGCAGTTGCAAAGGTTAGTTATGGATTAAACAATCAAGAATTTCATCCATTATTTAAACCACCAGAAGTAAATACCAAAGAAATGGGAATTCAAAAAATATTCAAAATTGGGACTGGTCTTTCAGAAGAAGAGGCTATTGAAGATGCAATAGAACAAGCACTTCTTTTTGTAGTGGGAGAAAGAATAAATGTTCAGACTAATTTTAAAGAAATTGAACAACTTAATTACTTTATAGATAATTCGATAGCAAAAGAAGATTTTTATACTAAAGAAACTTTAGATGATTTAACTAGTGGATATAGTGAGGGTTACATTGAATCATTCAAAAAATTAAATTCATTTAAAGAAGATGGTTTGTATAAAGTAGAAGCAGATATAGTTGTTAGAAGAAAAACTTTTTCTTCCTATATTGACGAAAAATTAAGCCCAACAGGTATAAGAATTAATGATTAAAGATAATAAAACGAACATCTATTTATGAAATTTATAATTAAAAATTCAATTAGATATATAATTTTTCTTCTTATTGCAAGTTCATTTTTAGATTTTCTAAAAAATGATAATCTAAGTTTAAAAACTTTAGCATCTGATAATACAGGCGTTGATATAAATTTTGGAGATTCAATAGGAGTAAATCAAAATATTAAGAATTTAAAAAATAGGAAAAAAATTTATGAAAAAGAAATTATTGAGAAAGTTAAGGGAGGTATGGCTATAGATCCAAGAATGGGTAAAGCAATTTTTGGAATAAATAGTTTTTTCAGCGAGGATTATTGTAGAGAAATTGGAGAGTATTCCATTATTGGAACAGTACCCTATCCTACGTGGTGCAATAGAGATAGTGGCCCTTTCAGCAATGTGGATAATCCAAACAGTGTAATTATTATTCCTCTAACTCTTGAATTGAAAGCTGGATTTAAAGAGAATCTAATAGACACATTGTCTGATGGTCTCGAAGCTGATTATATAGGGGTGATAAAAGGATCTAGTCATACCCCAACAAAACTTACAGGGCCAGATTTTAAATTCGGCCAAGATCAATTATTAGGGATTGTAGATCACTCTAAAAAACTGATGTTGTTATATCAAATAAATGACGCTGGAATTTATCAAAAAAATCAATTAAATAAATTTATAAAAGGAAGCTCCTATGTTCTCGCAATTGATTTAATTAATAAAAAAGGAGAAATAGATGGAGGTGTTTCATTTACTGAGAATAAAAAATCTTGTGTAAACCATTTTAAAAACTGCCTTTTAAATAACATTCATTTAATGGAGTATCAAGTCAAAAACCATTCTCCTGAGATTATTAATGACAAAAATTGGGGTATTACAACTGGGAAAATATCTCCTCCCCATGCACTTTTAGAGGATTATGGTAGTTTCCAAAAAATATTCTTAAGTAGAAATTATTATGTGATGATTGATATTAATGAGAAACAATTAAAAAAACTTTCTAGAATTAATGTTAGAAAGATTACCAATGAATAGTTTTACATTTCTTAGAAAATATATTTTTATTCTATTGATGATTAACTTTGTAAATACTTCTGTTCTTGGAGAAGAAAGTAATTGTTTAAATTATCCCTATCCAGATGGTATATACTTTAAAAATAAATTTAGTAATAAAAAACAATTAATTTATACCCAATCAGGATCCATTCAAAGTAAAAATATAAAAAAAATAGAATTTTTTAAAAAGAAAAATAATTTATATGCCATCTCTTCTTTAAATAAATATATAAAAATTCATTTCCCAAATTTGGAGGAAGGGGATATTGGAATTTATAACTTATATTCTTGCTTTGATAGCGATGGTACTTATAAGATATCTTATGCTCAAAGAAATGTTAACTTGAAGAACATGAATATTTTTCAAAAAGTAAAAAACTTTATGGATAAGAAATTTTTCAATGATTTATAACTCTAATTGTTCAGAAATAAATTTTTTTATGTAGAAACTATTTAAGCAATTTAAAAAAAACATTAATTTTTAAAATATTTTTGTGTGGTAATTTAATGTTTTAATAAAATTAATCAATATAGCTAATAGAAACAGGGTGCTTTTCTATAAAATTTTTTTGATAAAATTTTCTCAAGTATAATTTATTTTAAATTGAACAAGACTACATTTTTAATTTTTTAAATCTGAAAGTTTATGAAATTTATCTCGAAAGCTTTTTTAATAACATTTCTTATTTTTTTTTCTAATAATTTTTTAGAGGCAGTTGAAATAAATTGCTCATTGCCAGTCAACAAAAATAAAGCAATATGTAAAGGTAAATTAAAAAATGAAGTTAAATTTAATCCCAAAGAACTTATAGAAAAAGTTACTGTCTCAATAGTTGGAATAAATGGAGATAAGCAGCCTGGCTCAGGCGTAATTGTAAAAAAAGAAAATAATATTTACAGTGTTTTAACAGCTGCTCATGTTGTTTGTGGTTTAAGCAACCAATCTTTTGATACTTCAGAATTTGAGGTAATAACATTTGATGATTTAGTACATGATTCATATGGAGAATCAAATTTGAATGTTAAATGCCCTCCAATTTTAAAAGGGCAAAAAAAAATGAATAGTTCATTTTGCAGCGCATCAATTAGTAAAGCTTATCCATGGCCAATAGATCTTGCAGTTTTAGAGTTCAAATCAGATAAAGAATATTTAGTAGCTAAAAGACCAAGTTCAATAAGACGATTCGGTAGTGATGTTTATGTTTCTGGCTATCCAATATCTCAAGATGGAAAATTTGTTATAAGAGAAAGTCAGGGTACTGTAGATTTACCACCATCATCTATCAATGAAACTTGTAAAGGTTATGGCCTCAGATATATTGTTCAAACTGAAATTGGCATGGACGGTGGAGGAGTTTGGTCAAAAAAGGGAAAATTAGTTGGTATTCACGGTTATCGTGAAGTTAGTAGAGGCGATAATATTGTATTAAATCGAGGAAGTTATGGAACTGGAATTCATATTCCATATTGGAAACAATTAGTTGATCCATTTGATCCTTCTAAAGGGTTCCCAGAAAATTTAAAAAAATACGACAGTGAAGATGATGCATCAGCATATATAAGTAGAGCCAAGGCATTTATAAATATTGCAAGGTCTGAAAAAGTTAATAATAATCCTAATTTTCTAATAGAAGAAGCTTCTACTCCTATATTGGAGGACTTAAAAAAAGCAGAAAAGATAGATAGCAAACGACCATTAATTCCAGCATTGATAGCCCAAATTTATATTCGTAGATATGAAGATGGATCTAAACAAAAAAAATATTTAACTGAGGCTCTTAAAAATATTAATAGGGCCATTATTCTACAAAATCCTAACTGGTTAGGGCCCAAGGCCTCTTTTGATGGAAGTTTTGAGGCGATAAGAGCTTATATTCATTTTTTATATGGTGAATTTATTAACAATAGCGATTCTATTTTGTCTTATCGTTATGCCATAGCAGATATAGAGACTAGGTTGTCTTTAAAACCTGATGATGTGGAATCCTGGAAAGATAAAGCAAAATATCAGTTTTTTGCGAAACAATTAGGAGAAGCTTATGCTTCACTTATAAAAGCTTCAAAACTAGCGCCAAATGACCCAAGTATTTATATTGATATGGGAATTATATTAGCTACAAATGAAGAATATGGAAAAGCATGTAAAGACTTCAATAGAGCTAGTAAACTTATTGATGAGGGATTATCAAGACAAGGCAAACAAGGTGCATTTGCTAAAGATTATAAACAACAAATGACTCGCATCAAACCATGGAAAGACTACTTAGGTTGTTAAAAAATAAATTTTTTTTAGTGTTTATTAAGTAAAAATTTATTCAAACATAATTTAAATACACTTGACCAAAAGTTCATTGATAAGCAAATATATTAAAATAATCCATAAAAAAAATAATGGCTCGTTCACTATTAGCTTCGGCCTCATATGTTTTACTCATTGGAACATTAGGAATTGGTGAGGCATTTGCATTCGGAGTACCGAAAATTCCTGGTGGAGGTCAACTCCCAGGACTTGGCGGAGGAGGCGGTGGCACGAATGCCATTACTGACAAGGCAAAAACAAAAGCTGCAAAAACTATTTTGAAGGATGTTGGCAAAATTGCGTTTAGAGGAGGAAAGATTGTTGCATCAAAACAAAAATGGGCATGTGATAAACTTGGAAAAGCTCAAAAGATTGTAGTAGCAATTAACAATGCTGATCTTTTAGAACAAGTTTCTGATTTACGTGAAACATTATATTGTGGTCTAACAGATCCTATTCCGGCAGAATTACTAGCACCTGAGGAAATCAAAGGTGATGAGAAGGAGAATTTTGCATCTTAGATTAAATGCTCTAAATTTTAATGATATTTTTAAAATTTCAGGCTAATTAATAAGCTTAGTTTAAAACACTAGATTAATATTTATTGGTAGCAGTTTGCTTTTCTAATTAAGCTTGCTCCTCCACCAATAGGTCCTGGTTTTGGTGCCATCCATTCACCTGAAGTAGGAGTGCTTAATTTTCTAAATACGGAACTAAGATTAGTTTTACAGCTAACAGCAATCCATCCATAATCAGACTTTTGTTCATTAAATGGGTTCTTTCTTAATGATTGCTTTTTTTGATAAAAGTATGCAGCTAAAATATAACCATCTTTCTTTTTTATATTCGAATTATATTTAAACTCGCTGGAGTTATTTTTATATAAAGTAATCCAATCCCCTTGATGATTTGAAGCTGGATATGAAGGTTTTTCGATATCCCATAGGTATTTAGTTGCTGATGTATAACCCCAAACTGATGCCGCAGCTGTATTTTTACAGTAGAATTGAGCTACCTCTTCAAAGCTTGTTCCTTTTTCAAGGCTATTCCAAGTACCTCTTTGAGACATTTCTTTTCTTTTTCTTAGATAGTAATCCTTATTTCGACAATTAATATCTAAACGACCAAGAATTTGTTTATTTCCTTCTACAAGTTTCATCTGCATTCTAAATGAATCATTATTTAGCGTCTTATAACTTAAGAGATTTATCCATTGTGTGATATTTCCATAATTATCAACCCCAACTGGATGCCACTCAAAAGTATTTTTTTTTGCTAATAATTTTTCACTTAAGCTTAAATTGTGAAAAAGTAAAAAACTAAATAGAGATAATAATTTAATATAAAAAATTTTCACTTTAAAAGTTCTCATTGTTCTATTATTGCATTATATTTTTTTTTATGAAACAAGTAAAATTTTGACTTCCTGCAAAGACTTCGTCAAAGATTACTAAATCATCCAAAATTGACATTTTGCTGAAATAAACCAAATAAGTTATTGCCAACTATTGCCGCGATTATTAAAACGAATGCCACTATTGCAAAAAGAGCACTTACATCTTTGATATCATAAGGAGCTTTAAATAAAGGTTTTTGGTCTGCCATGGCTATAAAGTCTGAAGTTGCAATTAAATCATATTATTCTAAAGCTTGTAAGAAGGACCATGTTATTTTTGGAAATTTCAGAATTTTTATTATCAATAACCTTAGGAATCAATCTTGAAACCTTAATGTGAAATCTAAATTACCCATGATTATCTTCGCAGAATATATGTTGCTTAATCTTTTTTTACTCTAAAATTGGACAATAAAAAAGCCACTTTTCGTGGCTTTATTTATTAATAGGTCAAATGAACTAGCTTGTATAAGCTTTGCCTCTGTAAGTTAGTTGATTATGCTGTTTCTTGGCTGCTTCTTTGTTTTGGACGTACTTTTGTCCCCTGTAAATTAGAGTCATTTTTTAAGCTCCGGTTTCGCTTAAGTCCCCGTTCCATGGCTTAAGTCGATTTGCGGCTTGCTATACGCAAGTTGAACGTTTTGGTAGCGGTTGCTACAGTTTGATAATAACATTCAAGGAAATTATTTGTCTAGGTCTTTAATAAATAAACTTAATACTTCAAAAATAAAATAAACTCTATTAAAGGAATTGATTTTTTTCTCTATAGTAGTTTCTTTGCAGGTTACATTTTGTTCGTTTTTGAGAAGTATTTTTTATTTAATGAACTTTTAAATGTAAAATTCTTAAGATTATAAAATTTGTTTTATGTTTTCTAGAAGCAAAAAACCTACAGTAAAAAAATCTGCAATAGTTGAAGAGACTCCATTATTTGCTCAATTATTACCATTCGCAAATAGAATGAATGATAAAGTTCAATTGGTAAATGCTTTGGCTTTTACTTTTATAATGGGATTCTCAATTTTTGGAATTGCCCTATGGAAACTATCAGGGCTGACCTAATTATTTAATTTTTGCAAACCATTAATTTTTGATTCTTTGTTTTCAATTATGGTTATTAACCATCTAGAGGCTAACCCTCTTGATATTGATCTATTTTTTAGAAATCTACATATATAAATGTGTAGATTTTTTTCGTTTTTGGAGTTAAATTTTTCCTCAAAATCTAAAATATCCTCTTCTGATGTTCTTTTTCTTAGCTCATCCACTAATGCATGACTAGAGGAATCATTAAAAAAGTTTCCAATATTTAAGCTTAATGTCATAAGTAATTTATGTCCCTATTTAAGAGGTAGCCATAAATTAAATTTTTAAAAACTAATTTATATTTTTTATTAACAAATAATTCAAAATTTAATCTTTCGGTTTAGCCAGAGGAAGTAGGCACTTATCTGAATCACATCCTGCTGGTCCTGCTTCAGATAGTTCTCCAACATCATATTTGTTAAGAGCATCAAAGAAATCGTTATTAACTTTCCTCTCTATTACTTTATTTTGCAATGATATATATTCCTCTTTACTTATTGGTTCAAAAGGTAATCTAGGGAAAGTAGCATTAGCACTAAATCGAGCAAGCAATGCCGCTGAAATATATCCTTCATTATTTTCTATTGCATTATGAATAGCTTTCGCTAAATCCTCGATTTCATTTTCTCTAAATTCAACGGTTGCAGAAGTGTTATGCTCTGTGTAAAATTTCTGCACCTGCATATAAAAATCAAATTGGGCTAATGCTGAGAAATTATTGATGTCTATTTGGTCTGCACCCTCTATATTCGCCCAGCTAACTTCTGTAGGGATTTCAACTAACCATTCTGTACATCTTGGATCAAATGGATTATCGAGCAAGCAACCATTTTCATCTTTATCAGATTGAGATGGAACAACTGAGTAACCATAATCCATGCAAGCTAAAGCAATTGGGTCATTTTTCCTAAAAGTTATTCTTCTTATGAATCTTTGAGCCTTTGGAGGATGCCATCCAGGAGCTGCTCCAGTAAGAAGACTTTTAGTTCCAGCTGGCTGAACTGTCGTGCATCTATTTGGTCTCCTTAGATTATGCTTATCACAATATTCCCATACAGTTTCTTTTACTATATTTCTCCAAGAATCTAAGAATTTAGCTTCCTTTTCTTTGAAGGCCCTCCCTTCTTCGTTGTTTGGCCTTCCTGCTTCCCACCATTTCAACCATGGTGTCCCAAAGGCATGGACACAAAAATCAAATAATCCAGTGAAACTTACTCCTACAATAGGATCATATTCCCTACTTTTTCTGTAACGCTCAACTTCAAATTCATGATTAAGCAAGCATGCTACAGAAAGAGCGGCTGCTTTAAAAGCTTTTTTTTGCTCTTCAAAATTTCCTGGGTCAATCTGATTTAAATGAACTTCAGCCAAATTGCAGTGGAAATCATTTCCCAAGATCTCACCACAAGGGTTAAGTCCATATCGGCTCATCCTATGGTCTAACTCTTCTTCTGAAAAAGGACCATAACTACTATTTATCCAATTTCTCGCTTCATCCTTGCCTTGTTCTGAGTAGATTTCAACAAATTCCTTTCTCAGTTCATCATCTTTGAGAATATCTGCATTTGACCTTGCGATTGCTTCTGGAGCAAATTGAATGGCTCCCTCACCTGAATGGAATTGCTTTGTAACTGCATCCAAAACGGTTTGGTAAGTGGGTTTTGTATGGTAAACCCTTGTATGATTGGCCATTCTGAGGGCATCTTTTTCAGGATCTATTCTCCAGTTACCCTTCTCATCTTGACTCCATAAATTTTCTTTTGCTGATGCTGCTTCCTTATCATCTGAAGCAAATTGTCTCATTCCAGCACTTCTTCTTATATTCCCAGCAACTATGGTTACTGCAGCTTCATCAATTAATAAACAACACTCTACTGTACTTAATTTTCTGCCAATTGCCTTTCCAAGAAGTGATGCGACTCTAGAGTAAAGATCTTTCAATTTGATAGGATTTGCCATACCACCAAAACCTTTTAATGATTCTCCAGCAGGCCTAATATCTTCCAAATCAATATAAACATCAATTTCTCTTTCAAGACTCTCGTTGCTTGATGCCTCAAGAAGATATTTATAGCTATCTACCCATCCTCTTCTGCTATCTCCAACTTTGATATGAAGGTCTTTCCCTTTGATTTCTAATGAAGATTTTTCTCCCCTTTGATCTTTAGGAGTGATTCCAACATCACTAACTGATTTAATATTTATTTTGTTTATTACCGTAGGTAAATTGTTTATAAAATGAGGCTCAATTATTGCACCTGTTCCACATCCCATCATTGCTAAGTCCATCATCAAAGCAAAAGCTTCCCAATCAATTAAGTTCGTTGAAGTACAGTTGTATGCACCAGAGAAATTTTGGTTTTTATTAATCCAAGGAGTTCCTCCAATCCACAACCATCTCCCTGAAGGTTGGGCTTTTTGGTTAGTTTGCATCTCTCTCATTAGGATCAATTCTTCATCAGAAAGTTTTCCTAATTCTTTTAGGCCTGATAAATTTCTTTCACCTACTTCACTCCAGTTTTCCCTTTTGCCAGAAGTAGTTTTCCTACTGTAAGACCTGAAAAAAACAGGATAAGCAGCTGGCGCAGTCTTTGGGAAGTCATCTTTTTTAAGATTATTGGAATTGCTCTCTGAAGAAGCTTTATTTGGTGCAACAGTCACGATAAAAAAATGTATGTAAATAACCCGTACTGGAAGAATAACTCTACCTGTGGCGTCTGCAACCATTCTTACCACTATTTAACGGTTTGTGTAGAATTATGTTTAATATGAAATCTTTGTTTCAAGAAAGGATATGGAAAGGGTCCCCGAACCTGAATTAATGGAAGAAAAAGAGCAGGTCATTTCTTATGACGAAGCTGATTTTTCAGAAGGGGAAGCTAATCTAATTAATCAAATAAATCATTATCTTTTAAGAAAAAATATTTTTTTAGATGAAAAAGATTTAATAGTTGATTTAGGATGTGGTCCAGGAAATATTTCTGAGAAGTTAGCAATAAAATGGCCTAACACTGAAGTAATTGGGGTAGATGGTTCTAAGGAGATGATTTTGAGAGCAGAATATAATAAAAAGATTTCTACTAATGAAAAAAAATTAAAAAATTTAAGCTATATCTGTTCAGATATTAAAAACATTGAATCTAATTCTTTTTTAATTAAAAAAAGAATTAGTTTACTTGTAAGTAATAGTTTGATCCATCACATTACCAAACTTGAAGATTTCTTCAGGACAATAAGAAGTTTGTCTAGTAATATCACTGTAAATTTTCATAAGGACTTGAAAAGGCCATTAGATGAAAAGTCAGCTCTAGAACTCAAAGCACAATGTTCAAAAAAATATAATAAGACTTTAACAAATGATTATTATGCATCTTTAAGAGCTTCATATACTTTTAAAGAATTAAAGAATTTTACTTTAGAGAATGATTTATCCTCTTTAGATGTGTTTGAAGAAGGTGATAATTATTTAATAGTCTATGGTAATGTTTAAGAACTAAGTGAAAAATGCTTATATTATATAAATGAGCTTAGATACCAAAATTCTAAATAATAAAGAAATAAAGGATGCGGTTAATAAAAGAAGAAATTTTGCTATTATTTCACATCCAGATGCTGGAAAAACTACTCTTACAGAGAAGCTTCTTTTGTATGGAGGTGCCATTCAACAGGCAGGAGCAGTAAAAGCTAGGGGAAATCAGAGAAAAGCTACCTCAGACTGGATGGAACTAGAGAAACAGAGAGGTATTTCTATCACTTCAACTGTATTGCAATTTGAATATGAAAGATCAGTAATCAATCTATTAGATACACCAGGACATCAAGATTTCTCCGAAGATACTTATAGAACATTAGCTGCAGCTGATAATGCAGTTATGTTGGAAGATGCTGCTAAAGGACTAGAACCTCAAACTAGAAAATTGTTTGAAGTTTGTAAGATGCGAAAAATACCAATATTTACTTTCATAAATAAAATGGATAGACCAGGAAGAGAGCCATTTTCTTTACTTGATGAAATCGAATCAGAACTTGGATTAAATACTTTACCTATTAACTGGCCAATTGGGAGTGGCGAGGAATTTAGAGGAGTTATTGATAGATTTTCGAGAGAGGTGATTTTATTTGATAAAGCTGTGAGAGGGAAACAATCGAATGAGAAAAGATTAAGTCTTGAAGATAAAGAACTATCAAAATATGTAGAAAGAGATTTACTTGAAAACTCACTTGAAGAATTGGAGGTTCTTGATGAGGCCGGATCGAAATTTGATAAAGAAAAAGTTTTTAATGGCTCTTTAACCCCAGTTTTCTTTGGATCTGCCATGACTAATTTTGGTGTAAGACCATTTTTAGATAGTTTTTTAAAAATGGCACAAAAACCAACTTCAAGAAATAGTAATAAAGGGGATATTGAACCTGCAAGCGATGAATTTAGTGGGTTTGTTTTTAAGCTTCAGGCAAATATGGATCCAAAGCACAGAGATAGGGTTGCTTTTATAAGAGTTTGTAGTGGCAAATTTGAAAAGGATATGTCAGTTAAACATTCCAGAACTGGGAAAACAATCAGATTATCAAGACCACAAAAAATATTTGGGCAAGATAGAGAAGTAGTTGATGATGCCTATCCTGGAGATGTTATTGGTTTAAATAATCCAGGGATGTTTTCTATTGGAGATACTCTTTATACGGGTGCTCATCTGGAATATGAGGGTATACCATCCTTTAGTCCTGAAATATTTAGCTGGCTAAGAAATCCAAATCCCTCAGCATTTAAAAACTTTAGAAAGGGTGTTAATGAACTTCGAGAAGAAGGTGCGGTTCAGATTCTTTATGACTTTGATGAGAGCAAAAGAGATCCTATACTCGCAGCGGTTGGTCAATTGCAGTTGGAAGTAGTAACTCATAGGTTAAAAAGTGAATATGGTGTAGATGCAAATCTTGAATCAATGCCATATCAATTGGCTAGGTGGGTTTCTGATGGATGGCCAGCTATTGAAAAACTAGGAAGAATATTCAATTGTAAGATAGTTAAAGATTGTTGGAGTAGGCCAGTTATTCTTTTTAAAAATGATTGGAATCTAAATCAATTTGTTGAAGACAATAATCAATTAAATTTAAACAAAGTTGCTCCTGTTGTTAGTGGAGTCGAACCAATTGTTTTATAAAGTCTTAATGGATTATAAAATTAGTTAATCTGTTAATATTGGTAAAAAATTTTGGATTCAAACAGTAGTAAAAACAATAAAGAAAAATCACCTTATGAAATTTTAGGTGTAAAAGAAGGTGTTGCTTTTGAGGATATTCAGAAGGCTAGAGATATTAAAATTAAAGAGGCTGGCGAAGATTTGATTTTAAAAGCGAAAATAGAATCCTCCTTTGATCAATTACTTATGGGAAGTTTGAAAGCAAGGCAATCAGGGAATGTAAGTTATGAAGCTGTGAGTGCCTCAAAAAAAGAAAAACAAATTAATCAATTAACCAATAATTTCCCACTTCTTTCTAAGATAAAAAATTTAAATAACAACTCTAAGAGCTCAAGTCAGTATAGTCTGCCAAAAATAACCACTCCCTCATTTGATAATCTTTCAATAAAAATATCTGTTGGGCTATTATTTTTAATTTTATTATTTATCAGTCCAGACTCTAATAATAGACTTTTACTCTCTATCTCAACATTAATACTTACCTATACTCAAATTAAATCAGGGAAAAGATTTATAGGTTCTCTTGGTTGGAGTGTTACCTTTCTTTCTATAGGATTAATATTTGGTGGATTGCTTGAAAATAATTCTTTCATTCAGGAAGTATCAGACAATTCTTTATCAATACAAAAAATTCAAAGTATTCCAGCTATGGTTATTTTATGGTTAGGTGTAATTTTCTTATAATTGATTTTCTATCATCGATTTTATTTCTTCGTAATTTATAAGATATTTATTCTTACAAAATTCACAAACTAATTCTGCTTTGCCATCTTTCTTGAGGATATCCTCCAACTCACTCTTATCAAGCATTTTCATCGCATTTAAACTTCTTTGTTTGGAACACTTGCATTTAAAACTAACTTCTTGGGAACGAGCTTTTTCAGAGACTGATTTATCGTCAATATCGGGAAATATATTTCTAATTAAAGAAAGAAGATTATCTTTTGACTTAAATAAGTCTTCGCTGAAAGAATTAATTTCTTTACATCTTTCTTCAAGTATTGAGACAAGTAGAGGGTCAGTATCTTTTTTAGGTAGAACTTGAGCTAATAAGCCACCAGTACAAATAACACTTTTATTTTGAATTTTTTCACCAATAAATACAGCAGAGGGAGTTTGCTCTGAATGAAATAAATATGAAGCCAAGTCTTCAGCAATATTTCCATTTACTAATTCAACAGTGCTTGTAAAGGGTTCTCCAAATCCATTATCTCTAATTACATTTAAATATCCTGTACCTAATGCTTTTGTAAAATCAAAAGAATATTTATTATTGCCTATTTTGACTAGGTCTAATTCTAAATTAGGATTTCCCACATACCCCCTAACTTTTCCGTCTCTGCCTGCGTCAACCAGTAATCCTTTTAAAGGCCCCTCAGATCTAACTCTTAAAGTAACTCTCCCATGCATTATCTTCATTGAACTTGCTAAAAGCAGTGAGGCACTAAATGCTCTTCCTAAGATACAGGTGGTTAAATAAGAAAGACCGTGTCTTTTTTTTGCCTCTAAAGAAGATTCTGTTGTTAAGACTGCAACTAATCTGATTCCTCCATTTGCTGCAGTAGCCCGAACTATCCTATCCTGCATGATTTTCTTTCATAATATTTTTGATTTTCCCTTTTTCCAAGAATAATATCTTAGAAGGAATTCCTTCAAATAAGGCAGGTTCATGAGTAACAATAATAATTGTATTTTTATTTTTTAAATCAAGAATTAAATTCTTCACATCATTTCTCATTGAATGGTCTAATCCAGCAGTTGGTTCATCAAGTAAAAGAATTGAGGGATTTCTAAGTAGTTGAACTGCAACAGCTAATCGCCTTTGTTGTCCTCCACTTAGTTGTTCTGGTGGTTGGGTTAGATCAATTTTTTTCAAACCAACTTTATTTAAAACTATTTCTATATTTTTTTCTCTTAAAGATTTATGGCCTATTTTTAATTCTTTCCCAATGGTTGTACCTATAAAGTATCTCTCAGGAAATTGGAATACTACCCCACAAAACCATCTTCTTTGTCTAGAAGATAAAATTTTATTCTTCCAAGTAATTTTTCCTTTTTGTGGATTTGTTAATCCGCTTATTATTTCGAGAAGTGTTGTTTTCCCAGAACCACTATTGCCACAAATTAAAATAATTTCATTTTCATGAACTTTTAAATTTAAATTGTCTATTATTTTTCTTTCACCAGTTTGGGGTTGATAAGATATTTCTTTTAAATCAAGCATTATTAATTAAGTTTTAGGTATTAATTTTAATCTAGTAATAACTTACTTATAATAGCTTTAGATCTAAAAAGCTATTAGTTAATATGAATATTATTTTTAGGGAAGTTGATCCTTTTAATTGTTGGATTTGGATCAGATTTTCAGAATCACCGACTCAAGATGAAAAAAATTATTTAGATGGCCTTTTTGATAGTTGGTACGTTTTAGGAAGGTTAGGTGGATTTAATTCTGAAAATTTGCAAACTCATGAAGAGGGTTCCGATTTAAGTTGGATGTCCTACGATAATGACCAAAAAAATGCATCTCTTCCAGCCTTAATGCATAATTTAGGAATTATGGAATATCAAAACCTGTGGGGAAGATGTTGGGTTGATTTTGGAACTTCAGACTCCATTTCAATAGATATATTAATTAATTCTTTGAATGAGATATCAAATAATTATGTAAAAATTGAAGAGTTAATTATTGGGGGTGAAAATAATGATTGGGCAATTGAAGAACATGAAGATTTAGTTTTCAAAGATTAAGTGTTTTAGATGGAAGACTTAACAAGATTAATTATTTCCCATGAAAGAATTGAAAATATTAAGAAAAATAATTTAGAACTTTCTAACGAAGAGGCTCATTATATAAATAAAGTAATGAGGATAAAAAATGGCAAAGAAATATTTATAACTAACGGAATGGGTTCATTATGGAAAGCTATTAAAGTTAAAAATGATTGTTTAGAAATAATTCACTTAAAAAAACCTTACTTGTTTCAAGAACAAGAAACTTACTTATTAGGTATAGCTGTTGTTATACCAAAAAGTGGTTTTGAGGATATTTTAAAAATGTGTACTGAAATAGGAATTGATTTTATACAGCCATTATTTTCAGAAAGACAGGTACACAAAAATTTAAACTTTTCTAGAAAACTTTTGAGATGGAATTCAATTATCAAAGAAGCAGTTGAGCAAAGTGAGAGATTATGGAAACCATCTATTTTAAATGGTATGGATATTATTGAATGGCTAAAAAGCAGAGATAATCAAGAAAGAGTTTCAATTTCAATAACTAGAGAAGAAACACTATATGACTTAAATCAATGGTTAAGAAAAAAACAAGAATTTGTAGATAAAAAAGGAGGTATTTTTTGGAATGTAATTGGCCCTGAAGGAGGTTGGTCTTCCAAAGAAATTGATTTTTTTAATAAAAATAGTATTACCTTTGTTAAACTTTCTGACACTATCTTAAGAACCTCAACGGCTAGTATTAATGCATCATCAATCCTAAATCAATGGAGAATTGATTTGAAATTAAGGAATTAGATAAATATGGATTTAATTAGCAATCAATTTTTTATAGGTTTTTGCATTAATTTTATTTTGATTTTTATATTTTGTAAGATTCCTTTGATGACAAAAAGTGGTTGGATAAGTGCAGGAATTTTAGGCACAATTTTGTGGGCGTGTTTGTCTTGGCAGGGCTGGATGTCAGTTGTAATTTATCTATTATTGGGATCTCTAGTTACCAAAATAGGTTTTAAATTTAAAAAAGAACAAGGAATAGCTGAAAAAAGAGAAGGAAGAAGAGGTCCTGAGAATGTATGGGGCTCTGCAGCTACAGGATTATTTCTTGCCATTATGACCAAATTTAATGCTGCCAACGTAGTGATGTTTAAAGTAGGTTTCGCTGCAAGTTTTACTGCAAAGTTGGCGGATACTTTTGGCAGCGAAATTGGAAAAAGATTTGGTAAAGACACATATTTAATTACCTCACTGAAAAAGGTTGAGAGAGGAACTGAAGGAGGAATAAGTATAGAAGGAACATTAGCTAGTGTTGTGGGATCAATATTTATGGCTTTTGTAATGCTACGTCTATCAATTATTTCTACAAAATACCATTTCATAGTTGTTGCAGTTTCGGGATTTTTGGCCACACTTTCTGAGAGTATTATTGGTGCTAAATTTCAAAACAAATATAAATTAAGTAATGAATTGGTAAATGCTATTCAGACAAGTATTGCTTCTGTTTTTGCTATCTTTGCTCTTATTTTATATTCATATTTTTAAATTAAAAATATTTGTAAAGACTTAGGATTCCTTCCACTTTGTAAGAATCTCCCAGCTCTTAAGTCTTTGGAAAATCCAGAAATGACCTTCGGAATTTAGATGAATTCCATCATGCGTAATCCAATTTTTACTCCTATTATCAGAGTACATTTCTCTAAAAGTAGGCAGAAATGGGACATTCTGATTGAGGCATACTTCCTCCATTCTTCTTTCATAAGAATTACAAAAATCATTTGAGTACCATAGACATCCTGCAAACGGCATTTTGCTTTCGTCAACAGGTGTGAGACCAATAACAAAGACATTTGTTTGAGAGTTCATTTCATTAATTAGTCTCTCTAGTCCATATTCAAATCCATCTATATCTAATTGATGTCTTCCGTTTTTCTGACCAATTGCGGCAGTGTCGTTAAGACCAACATTAAGCAGGATTGCTTTAGGTTTATTTCTTCTCGTTTCTCCTCTAGATGACCATTCTTTTTCCCATCTAGCTGAAACTTTTTCTATCCCATCTCCCCTTACGCCAAGTTGATAAATTACTGGCCCATTTTGGTTGTCGCACCAATCTTTTCTAAGCCTCTCGCACCATCCGCCACCTTCCTTATCTCCCCATCCATAAACTGAGCTATCTCCAATTACAACTAGTTGTTTTGGTAAACTAATCACTATAACCGGAAAAAAATAATTACTTGATTTAACAAATTATTCTTACAAATCAAGTTAAACTATTTTTGATTTTACCATTTATTAATTCGCCAACTATTGCGATGGAGCTATAAGCTATCAAAACTATCGTAACTTCTTGCCATGCGAAGGAACTTAGTGACTCTTGCAATTGCCAACCTAAACCAACACTTCCAATAACCCCAACTATTGCAGTTTCTCTAATAATTATGTCAGACCTATAAGCGCAATAAGATAAGTAACTTTTTGCTTGTTGAGAAAATAAACCTAAAAGCCAACTAGTCTTTTTTGAGATTCCTAACGATCTCATTGCAATATAATTTCTCTTATCTTGGCTATCTAGATTTGTAAAAAGTAATTTGCTTGTAATTCCAGCGTTATGAAGACCTAATGTTAAAGCTGCTATAGATAAAGAAGGATTATTAAAAGTTAACAGAGTTAGAAGTATTACAGGTGTGGGTATTAAACGTAATAAAAATGCAAAAATTTTTATAAAAATTTTAGAAGTATTGTCGTTAAAAATTCCTATTAATAATGGAGGTACACTAATTGCGATTCCTGTTGATAAAAGACTTAAAATTATTGTTTCCAATATAAGTTTTAAGAAATCAAATAATCCTAAATCTGAGCTTGATTTAAATAGAGAACTAACAGAATTAAAATTTTCAAAATTCTTATTAAAAAGAAAATAAAGACAGTATGAAAAAGAAAATAAAATTGTTATTAAAAAAACTGCTGTAAAAAAAATAGATAGGATTTTATTTGTATTATTAAATTTTATTTTTTTGAATATTAATCCAGAAAGAATTATCAAAATTGCTAAGGACCATAAATAAGTCCAAAACTCTCTAAAATTCAAAGTCTGAAGAGATAAATAAATACTAGTACCTATTCCTCCAATCCCAAAAATTCCTAAAATTACTGTACTTCTTATTGAACATTCTAACCGATATAAACCAAAGTTTTTAAATGTATTTATTATAGGATTCCATATTAAAGTTAATAAAGAAGAAAATTTAGGTGCATTTATTTGGTTTATAGATTCAATACTTTTATAGTCTATAGTTTCTAATTGTTCAGCAAAAACTTTTGAATTTATAGCAATATAAGGAATACATATAGCTATGATTCCTATTGAAAAATTTATGCCATATATTTGCATTAGTAGTATTCCCCAAAGTACTTCATGAATTGATCTAATTATTGTTAAAAAAAACCTTATTATGTAGTAGAAAAAATTTGGAATATTAAAAATTTTATAAAAAATATTAGAGGATAATATTCCAAAAATTGTCCCAAAAATAATACTTACTAACCAACTAAAAAAACCAATTAAGATAGTTTCATTTAATCGATTAATTACGGTAATAATAATTTCATTATCGATCTTGGGATTAAATGCAGAAATTAAGAATTCTTGGAATAATTTTAATCCTCCAAAATGAATATTGGTTATGAATTGATACCCTAGAGGGATGCAAACCAAAATTGGAAGAAAAGATAATGAGGTATAGTTTAATTTTAATTTATTCAACTAATTAATATATTTTGTCTAAATGAAGCTTCTTTAAGTTAGTTCTTTTGATATTGAAAGAAATTCTTCCATCCTTTATTCCAATAACTTTATCGAAATCGTTCAGTAAATCTAATCTATGTAGTGCAACTAATGTTGTCTTAGAGGATTTTTTTTGATTATTTTTATCTACATTTTCTAGCAGCAGGTTTTTAATTGTTGTTATCAATTTGGGATCTAAATTATTAAAAGGCTCATCTGCAAGCAATATATTCGATTCTTGAATTAAAGACCTAGCTATAGCTACCCTTTGTTTTTGGCCCCCAGATAGCTTACTGATTTTTTTATCGTAAATAGAGTTATGAAGTCTACATAATTGCATATATTTATGCGCCTTCTTAAAAGAACTTGTATTTAGCAAATTTTTAAAAGCGAAATAAAAATTGTTTTCCGCTAGTAGTCCACAATTAACATTTTGTTCTGCTGAGAGATCTTCTATTAATCTTAAATCTTGCCATATAGTTGTTATCCTTCGTTTCTGGTTTCTATTTAATTCATCGAAACTTTTATTGAATAATTTAACCTCGCCATGAGTTGGCTTGATAGTGCCATTAAGCACTGATATAAGAGTAGTTTTTCCTGAACCGCTTTTACCTAAAAGTGCAATTTTCTCACCTGGATTGATTTTTAAATTTATATCATTTAAGATCAGATTATTTTTGTATTTATAAGATATATTTCTTAATTCTAAGAGAGTATTATTCATCTAATTTTATTTAATTTCCTCCCGATGTCCTCTATATTTTTATACTGTTTTGCTTCTGCATTTATAAACCTTTTTGCATTGAACATATCTAATATCTCTTTGTGTGATTTTTGATTAATATCTAAATTTAGAATTACTGATTTAAGTTTTTTTGTAAACCCTTCCCCGAATCTATCCTCAAGATCCCCTTGAGCTATCCAGTGATAGTCTACATATTCTGGGGTGATCCAGAATAATTCTAAATTACTTGTTCTTTTGGGATTATTTTTAAGATTATTTTCCCAAACTTGTTTATTTAAAGCTCCAGCATCAAATGCCCCACTATTAACTAAAGCTATAGTGGCATCATGACTCCCACTAAAACCTGCTTTTTTCCCTTTAAAATGTTTAATTTCTACTCCTGCTTGATTTAAAAAATATTCTGGCATTAATCTTCCAGAAGTTGAGTTATCAGAGCCAAAAGTAAATCTTAAATTCTTTAGTTTTTTAAGTCCTTTAATGTTTGAAATTGAGTTAAGTTCTAAATTCTTGTTTACTATAAAAACACTTTTAAATTCCTTATCAATATCTCTTTGAGCTATGACAATTGAATTAGGAGTTTGTAATCTTGCTTGAACTCCTGATAAACCGCCAAACCAAACCAGATCTAAATCTTTAGTTCTAAATCCAGTTACTGCTGCAACATAATTAATAACAGGAATGTATTTAACTTCTACATCAAGTTGCTTGGATAATTCTTTTGAAAATAAATTAAATCTTTTATCCAAAATATCTTGGTTTTGATCAGGTATTGCTCCAACTTTTAAAATTTCGGGATTTGAAAATACAGGTGATGAAAAAATAGAAAATAATAGAGATGAACTTATTAGGAAATTTTTGAAATTAATCATAAATTTTTTAAAGTCAATAATATCTAGAAACTGCTTTTTCAAGTCTCTCTAGTCCATCTTTTATTTTAAACTCTGAAGCTGCACAAGAAATTCTTATACAATCGTCGGCACCAAATGCTTTTCCAGGTACAACAACTAATCCGTAATCTTGAAGAGCTTTATTGCAGAAATCAACAGAAGTAATTGAGGAGTTAGGTAATCTTGGAAATGCGTAAAATGCTCCATTAGGTTCCTCAATATATGTCCCATTTATGTTTTTAAGGCCCTCATAGAGAATTCTTCTTCTTTGATCATAATGACTATTTATCATTGAGAAAAACTCATTATTAATTTGTAAAGCCTGTAAAGCACCTTTTTGAACAAAAGAACAAACATTACTTGTACTTTGACTTTGCAATGCTGAGGATGCTTTGATTACATCTTTGGTACCCACTAAATAACCTATCCTCCAGCCAGTCATAGCCCACCCTTTCGCGAACCCATTTACTATAAAAATCCTATCTTTTAAGTCATTTGCTAATGTAGATAAACTGTAGTGTTTAAATTCTTTTTTAAGGATAAGCTCGTAAATCTCATCAGAAAGAATATTGATATTTGGATATTCTCTGGCTAAATCGGCAATTTGCAATAATTCTTCCTTTGACATAACTCTTCCAGTAGGGTTATTAGGAGAATTGATAATTATAAATTTTGTTTTTGGAGATATTTTAGACTTCAAATCTTTTATATCTATTTTAAATCCATCTTCTGCAGAAGAATTTGTAAAGATTGGCTTTCCTCCCGCCAGCCTTACCATCTGGGGATAACTTAACCAGTATGGAGAAGGAATAATCACTTCATCTCCAGTATTTAGCAAAACTTGGAAAAGATTATAAATTGCTTGCTTAGCACCATTTGTGACCATTACATTTTTAAATTCATAATTTAAATTGTTTTGAATTTGAAGTTTATTTGCAATTGCTTTTCGGAGATCTAAATTGCCTGCTGCGGGCCCGTACTTTGTGAATCCATCAAATATAGCTTTACTCGTAGCCTCTATAACTTCTTTTGGGGCATTAAAGTCTGGTTCTCCTGCACTTAAATTGCAAATATCTACTCCTTCTGCAGCTAATTGATTAGCTTTGGCACTTATTTGCAGTGTAAGAGAAGGCTCAATTGAAAGTGCCCGTTCAGATAAATTAACTTGGCTCATTGACTTATAACTTTTCAAATATGTCTTTTAATAATGACAAATGCATAAATTAAGAATAAATAAAACTATCACATTATGGTTTAATTTAGTTCATTTTCTTAATCTAATTTATTTTCATGTTTTGAGTTCTTAAGATAAAAATATATAAAGTTTTATTTTCGGTGAAAAGGTTAGTTATTGGGAGAGGAAGTGTATTTGCAGATTTGTTAATAATTGGGGAGGCACCTGGAGCACAGGAAGACTTAGAAGGAAAACCATATGTAGGTAAATCCGGAAAATTGTTAGACGAATTATTGATAAAAGCGGGGATTAACTATAAAAAGGATGTTTATTTTTGCAATGTAATTAAATGTCGTCCACCAAATAATAGAAAACCCACTGCTAGAGAAATTAATATTCATAAACCTTGGTTATTACAGCAAATAAAGCTAATTGATCCAAAATTTATATTACTTACTGGTTCGACTGCTATGAGAGCTATTTTAGAAGTTAGAGATCCTATAAGCAATTTAAGAGGTCAATGGATTAAAAAAGATGGTAGAGAAATTATGGTAATTTTTCATCCATCTTATTTGTTGAGATTTCCCTCAAAAGAAATCAATAAACCTTATTATTTAACTTTGAAAGACCTAGAGAATGTTAGTGGTAAACTATATGCCCTATAATTTAGTGAATCCTTTTTGAATATCAAGAATTTTAATGTCATTAACTCAATCAAAAGAGGTTAATAATCTCGACAAAAGGTATTCAACTCATATTGAAAGGAGGATAACTAGAACAGTTATGGTTGGTGATGTAGCTATTGGAAGTGATTATCCAGTAAGAGTTCAATCTATGATAAATGAAGATACCATGGATGTCGAAAATGCTTACCAAGCTATCAAAAGACTTGATGAGGTAGGTTGTGAAATAGTAAGGTTAACAGTTCCATCATTAGCACACGCAAAAGCAGTAGGAGATATAAAAGCAAAATTATTAGAAAATAATATCAATACCCCCTTGGTAGCTGATGTTCACCATAATGGTATGAAAATTGCCATGGAGGTTGCAAAACATGTTGATAAAGTAAGAATTAATCCTGGTTTGTTTGTGTTTGAAAAATCAGACCCTTCAAGAACTGAATATACAGATGAAGAATTTGAAACTATTAAAAAAACAATATTAAAAAGATTTACTCCTTTAGTTGAAGTTTTAAAGTCTGAAAATAAAGCTCTAAGGATTGGAGTTAATCATGGTTCTCTATCTGAGAGGATGCTTTTTACTTATGGGGATACACCTTTAGGAATGACAGAATCTGCGATGGAGTTTGTCAAAATTTGTGATGAGCTTGATTTCCATAACATAATTATTTCTATGAAAGCTTCTAGGGCTCCAGTCATGATGGCGGCTTACAGAATGATTGCAGATAGACTTGACTCAGAGGGATATAACTATCCCTTACATTTAGGAGTGACTGAAGCTGGAGATGGTGATTATGGAAGGATAAAAAGTACTGCTGGGATCGGAACGCTTCTAGCAGAGGGATTAGGAGATACCATTAGGGTTTCTTTAACAGAAGCCCCAGAGAAGGAAATTCCGGTTTGCTATTCAATTTTGCAATCTTTAGGATTAAGAAAAACGATGGTTGAATATATCAGTTGCCCTAGTTGTGGGAGAACACTTTTCAATTTAGAAGAAGTTGTAGACAAAGTAAGGAATGCTACTTCGCATTTGACTGGATTAGATATAGCAATAATGGGATGTATAGTAAATGGACCAGGAGAAATGGCAGATGCTGATTATGGTTATGTTGGGAAAGGTAAAGGAACAATTGCCTTATATAGAAGGAAAGAAGAGATAAAAAGAGTACCTGAAGATGAGGGGGTTGATGCTTTAATCCAACTTATTAAGGATGATGGGAAGTGGATTGATCCTTAAGGATTTGTCAAATTTTTGAAATTATAAATAAATTCTTTTTATAATGTAGAAAAATAATTATTTGTAAATAAGAAAATTGCTTAAAAAAAATTTTATTATTTTATTAGCGACAACCTTTTCTGGGATATTTTTTAATAATTTTGCAGAAGCAACCGTTTTAAATAATAGTTATAAGGAAGTAATTGATCATGTTTGGCAAATTGTATATAGAGATTTTCTTGATTCAAGTGGAAAGTTTCAAAAGTCTAATTGGATTAAGCTAAGAAAGGAATTTTTGTCAAAAACATATTCAGATAGCAATGAAGCATATGATGCTATAAGAGATATGCTTTCGAGTTTAGATGATTCTTACACAAGATTTTTAGAGCCCAGAGAATTTAATCAAATGAGAATAGATACCTCTGGAGAATTAACAGGAGTTGGGATCCAAATAGTTAAAGATGAAGAATCTGATGATTTAATAATTATTTCTCCTATAGAGGGCACACCCGCTTATGAAGCTGGCATCAAAGCAAGAGATAAAATATTATCTATAGATGATATTTCTACTAAAAGTATGAATATTGAGGAGGCCGTTAAATTAATAAGAGGACAAAGAGGTACTAAAGTTAAACTTGAAATCCTTAGAGATTCCAGATCTTTTTTTAAGGTTTTATTAAGAGAAAAGATAGAAATAAAAACTGTTTCAAGTAAAGTTAATACAACCAAAAACGGCTTATTAATTGGCTATGTAAGAATTAAACAATTTAATGCTAATGCATCAAAAGAGACGAGAGATGCTATTAAGGATTTAGAAACAAAAAGAGTCTCTGGATATGTTCTTGACTTGAGAAGTAATCCAGGAGGTTTATTAGAATCAAGCATTGATATCTCAAGACACTTCATTAATAAAGGAGTAATAGTAAGTACAGTAAGCAAAGATGGTTTAAAAGAAACAAAAAGAGGAAATGGTCAAGCTCTAACAAAAAAGCCCTTAGTTGTTTTAGTTAATGAAGGCTCTGCGAGTGCTAGTGAAATAGTTTCTGGTGCAATAAAAGATAACAAAAGAGGAAAATTAGTTGGGAAGAAAACGTTTGGTAAAGGTCTAGTTCAATCTATGAGAACACTGGTTGATGGTTCAGGATTAACTGTTACAGTCGCTAAGTATTTAACTCCCAACGGCACTGATATAAACAAATCTGGAATTATTCCAGATATAGAAGTAAAAATGAATATTAATCCTATTCTCCAAAGAGAGATTGGAACTAGAAAAGATAAACAATATAGAGCTGGTGAAAAAGAGCTAATAAAAATAATTAATAGAAAGAATCAGATAAGTGAATTTAAACCTAACACTACAAACCTTAATGCATTCCTGGGAATTAATAAGGAAGATAAAGTATTTAAATTTAATTAATTACTCATATCAAGCATTCTTTTTATTGGTACATAGGCTCTTCTTATTATTTCTTCGTCAAGTTCGATAGACGGGGAATTATTTTTCAAACAATCTAGAATCTTTTCTAAAGTATTTAATTTCATATATGGACACTCGTTACACTTACAGCCTTCTATATCTGGAACCTCTATAAAAATTTTGTTAGGTTCTTTCTTTTTCATTTGATGGATTATTCCAGGTTCAGTTAATACTATGTAAGTTTTAGATGAATCTTTACTTATGAAATCAAGCAGTTTACTTGTTGATCCAATAAAGTCTGAGAGGATTAGTAAATTTTGACTACATTCTGGATGAGCAATTACTTTTGATCCTGGATTTTGATATTTTAATTTTAGAAGTGCTTCTTCACTAAATGATTCATGAACAATGCAGCTGCCAGGCCATAATTTAAGTTCTCTTCCTGAATTTTTCTGTACCCATCTCCCAAGGTTCTGATCTGGCGCAAATATTATCTTTTTATCCTTAGGTATTTTTTTAATTAATGAGACTGCATTGCTGCTTGTACATATCAGATCACTTTGCGCTTTTACTTCTGCAGTACAATTTATATAACTTACGACATAGTGATCTGGATTTTCTTCCCTAAATTTTTGAAATTTATCTGAGGGGCAATCATCTGCTAATGAGCATCCCGCATCAATATCTGGTAAAAGGACTGTTTTATTTGGGCTAAGTATTTTTGCAGTTTCGGCCATAAAGTGTACACCGCAAAAAATTATTATATCTGCATCATTATTTGCAGCTTTCCTAGATAGATCTAATGAATCGCCAATAAAATCTGCAATTTCTTGAATTTCTGGAGCTTGATAATAGTGCGCAAGAATAATAGCATTAGCGTTTTTGCAACGCTCCTTTATTTCAGAAATCAAATCCTCTTCGTTTTGAACTGATTTCTGTTTTGCAGTAGAAGTTATACTGGTCAGGATTTAGAATATCTCTAAATAGATTATATGCCTTTAAACAGAAAAAATTCTGACAAATTTAAAAATTGCTATTGTTGGTGACTGTCATGGTCAATGGTCTGAAATAGACTTGAAAGTCTTATCGATTATTAAACCAAATATTGTTTTATTTGTTGGTGATATTTCTGATGGGAGTGTCAAAATAATAAAAAAAATCAATGAGATAAGAATTCCTACTTTCGTGATTTTAGGAAATCATGATAGAGGTAAAGATTCCACAGGCGAAACTCTTTCAAAGCAGATACGTGTTCTTGGTGGAAAATATTGTGCATGGGATTTGAAGGTTTTTAATAATCAAATAAATTTACTATCTGCAAGACCATGTAGTTCTGGCGGCGGCTATTATCTTTCAAAAGAAGTTAAAGGCGTTTATGGACCCATTACCGAACAAGATTCAATAAATAAAATCATTAAATGTTCAGAAGAGAGTGTCGAAGATATACCTTTAATAATTATGTCTCATGCTGGCCCTTCGGGTTTAGGCTCAGAACCTAAAAGCATTTGTGGTAAAGACTGGAAATTACCCTCTTTAGATTGGGGAGATAGAGATTTGTCTGTAGCTATTTCTCAAATACAAAAGAGAAGAAAAATTGATCTTGTGATTTTTGGTCATATGCACAATCGGCTTAAAAGAAATCTTGGTTTAAGAGAGATGTTTAAAATTGATAGCAAAGGGACAATTTATTTCAATACTGCTGTAGTTCCAAGATATAAAACTGATGAAGATGGGAAATTACTAATTAACTTTTCATGGATTGAGTTTAAAAAAAAGGAATTAAGACATGTTTCTCACCGATGGTACTCAGAGTCTGGGGAAATTTGTGAAGAAGATAAATTTTTTTAGGATTAGATATTTTTGATCATATTTTAAGTATTTTTGGGCTTTTCATATCTTGAAAATAATGTTTGAGATAAAATATAACCCGCAATTCCTGCTGCTGTAAAAGCTAAACTATTTTTGAATAATGGTAATAAATCATTTGTTCTAGATATTATTGGTGCCAGACCAAAAATTCCAAATAACATTCCCCATAAAGGAGAAAGAAGAGCTAAAAATCCAAATGATATTATTTGACCTTCTTTTCGTGGGGCAGATGCAAAACCTGCTACTAAACCTCCAAGAATAGATGTACATAAAGTCCATATATATTGTTCTTTGGGTAGGCCAGGAACAACTTGACATCCTCCTCTTTCAAGACAAATCTTTACTGAATCAATTGCATCTAATACTGCGCCATCCTCACCGTGATCTTTCACATAATATTGATTACCAAATCTTGTTTGAAGTTCAACCCAAAATAACCTTGGCATAAAATTAAAATAAGCCTCTCCGACGTTAAAGTTAAGTAAATTGCCTCCTCTAGGATCAGCGACTATCAATAAACTTGTCTCATCTAAATCCCAATAGTCCTTTATTGCACTACCAGGAGAACTCTCAAACTGAGATAAATATTTAATTTTCCACCCACTTTCAATTTCAAGATTATTGAGCTTGTCTTCCAAAGATCTTTTCTGATCAGGGCTTAATGTTTTAGCTAAATCAATTACAGGTGTTTTTTCTTCTGGTAAGAGATTTGGATTATTTATAGCGAAAACGGGTTTATGTGAAATTAAAACTAATATAGATAGAAATATTCCCAATAAATAGTTAATCTTTGAAGGCATAAATAAGTTTTGTCTCTTTATATTTTCGCCGATGAATAGCTTACCCGCGAATAATCCAGATTGGTTAGTAAAAAAAATAATAAAAATGGGTGGGACTATAAGTTTTTATGACTTTATGAATTTTGCTTTAAATGATCCTATTAATGGTTATTACGGCAGCGGTAAAGCTGAGTTAGGCGTTGGAGGAGATTTTGTCACATCATCCTCTTTATCTTATGATTTTGCTTTTTTGGCTGGCAAACAAATAGAAGATTGGCTAATTCAGTTCAAAAATAGTTTTTTATCAAATCAGAAATTAGCTGTAATTGAATTTGGAGCTGGAGATGGAAGCTTTATTAGTGGATTAATTAAATATTTTTTAGAAAATAATAGGAATTTTTTGGAAGGAGTTTCTTTTGTAATTATTGAACCAAATGAAGGGATGGTAGAAAAACAAAAAAATAAATTGGAGGAATTTTTAAACTTAGGTATCGATATTTTATGGAAAGAATTGGAAGAAGTAGAGGAAAATAATATAAATGGAATAGTTATTGCAAATGAGGTTTTGGATGCTTTGCCAGTAGAGAGAATAACCTTCTCAAAAGGAAAATTACTTCGACAAGCAGTTTCTATAGACAAAAAATCTCATAAATTATTTTTTGATGAAATGCCAATTACAAGTGAATTAGAAAAAAGTATTGAACTTGCTAAAAGTGAGTTGGGAATTACTATCCCGCCTCAAGATGCTCTTGAAGGATGGACGACAGAATGGCATATAGATAACTCAAAATGGTTAAAAAATATTTATGGAAAAATTAATAATGGTATTTTATTGATAATTGATTATGCTAAAGAAGCTAAAAAATACTATACCTCTAAGAATTCTGATGGGACGATAGTTTCATATGAAAATCAAAAAATGACGAATAATGTTCTAAATTCTCCTGGAAATTGCGATTTAACATCTCATGTTTGCATAGAAACTTTAATTAATGATGCTGAGAATCTTGGATTTAATACTGTTGGAATAACTAAACAAGGAGAGGCCTTGTTGGCACTAGGATTAGCAGAGAGACTTTATGGAATTCAGAAAGAATTTAAGGATGATTTATCAAATGCCCTTTTAAGAAGAGAGGCATTACTTAGACTCGTTGATCCTGTTTGTTTAGGTGATTTTAAGTGGTTTGTTTTTAAAAAGTTTAATGAGAAGAAAATGGATATAAATTCAACCTGTTTGCGTTAAGAAAAAAACTTTAAAAATAATGAATCTTCTACGTCATCATATATATCTACAGCACCAATTTTTTTCGGTAATATAAATCTCATTTTGCCATCACGAACTTTCTTGTCGCCCATAAGTATTGTTAGAACCTCCTTTTTATTTATTTTAGGGATCTCGGTAGGAAGATCGTAACTTTCTAAGAGAATTTGCTGTCTTTCTAATTCTTCTTTAGACCATAACCCTTTCTCAATTGCTATTTCCCCCGCAATATTCATACCAATTGATATTGCCTCACCATGGAGAAATTTGCCGTATCCACATAAATTTTCAATAACGTGACCAAAAGAATGGCCATAATTCAATATTGCTCTAACACCATTTTCATGTTCGTCTTGAGAAACAATATGAGACTTTGTTTTTATTGAACTATTGATTATTTTAATTAGATATTCATTATTGAGATTTATAATTTCATTCTTGGTTTTTTCAATTTCTAAATATTCGAAAAGTTCTTTGTCTCTTATTACTCCGTATTTAATAACTTCGGCCATGCCTGCATTAAATTCTCGTTGGGGCAAACTTTTTAAAGTTTCTGGATCAATAAAGACTGCTTTAGGTTGATTAAAAGCCCCAATTAAATTCTTACCTTTTGGATGATTTACTCCTGTTTTCCCTCCTACAGATGAATCAACCATTGATAATAATGTTGTTGGAATCTGAATATATTCGATACCTCTCAGCCAAGTAGCAGCCGCGAAACCACTTACGTCTCCAACAATTCCTCCTCCAAGAGCAATAATTATTGAATTTCTATCTAAGCCAAATTCAAATGCAATGTCATATATTTCACTTAAGGTTTTTAAGTTTTTATATGATTCCCCAGCCTTGATAAGGAACATTTTGGCCTGAAATTGATTATCTTTTAAATTTTTTAAGAATTTTTCTCCATACAAATTCGATATTTCTTCATTTGAAATCACAAGTATTTTTCTATTCTTTGTTATTCCAATTTTTAAGAGTTCTTCGCTGATATTATTCAGTATCCCTGCTTCTAGAGTTACTTCATATGACTTCTCACCTAATGGTACTAATATTTTTCTCTTATTCACAATTGATTACCTATTTAAAATTTATAAATACTTGGTATTAAATACTTTACATATTAGCAAAATCCTAGCTCTAGATACTTAAAAATTCAGTTGTTAAGAATTAGAAATGGTAATAAAATCATGCTATGAGTTTAAAAAAAAATATAAACGATATTAAGAAAAATTATTCCCTAGGAATAATTGGAGGTGGTCAACTGGCCTTGATGTTAACCGAGGCAGCAAAAAAAAGAGATTTAGAAGTCTGTGTGCAAACAAAATCTTGTGATGATCCTGCTGGTTCAAAAGCAGATCATGTCATAGAAGCTGATCCTTTAAAGATAAGAGGTAATAAATCATTAATTAGTGAGTGTGAGAAAATAATTTTTGAAAATGAATGGATAAAAATTGACAAACTAAATCTACTTGCCAATAATGATATTTTTGTTCCAAGCCTTAGTGCAATTAAGCCATTAGTAGATAGGTTTTCTCAAAAAAAATTAATAGATAGAATGAATATTCCCTGTCCAAAATGGATAAGTATTGAAGATCTTAAAAATCTCCCGGATGAAGAAATCAATAATTGGACTTTTCCTCTAATGGCAAAATCAAACAAAGGTGGATATGACGGCAAAGGGAACAGAAAAATAAAGACTAAAGAAGATTTAGATTCTTTTTTAACAGAGAATAATTCTGATGAATGGTTAATAGAAGAATGGATAGAGTATGAAAAAGAACTGGCTCTTGTTGGTTCGAGAGATAGGACCGGCAAGATAAGATTCTTTCCAATAGTTGAGACGTTCCAATTAAACCATGTTTGTGATTGGGTTCTTGCACCTGGAACAAATGAATATGATTTGAACTTATTTGCAATAAATATTTTCTCTTCAATAGTCAATGAACTTAATTACGTTGGAGTTTTAGCCATTGAATTCTTCTATGGAGATAATGGTCTTTTAATTAATGAAATAGCTCCTAGAACGCATAATTCAGCTCATTTCTCTATTGAAGCTTGCACTTCAAGTCAGTTTGATCAATATGTTTGCATTTCTTCTGGGATAATGCCACCTGAAATTAAAATGAATAGTGAAGGGGCAATTATGATAAATCTACTGGGATTAAGAAAGAATTTCCCAATCTCAATGGAAACCAGAATTAAAATGTTATCTGAAATTGAGGGTTCTAATATTCATTGTTATGGTAAATCTCGCGAAATTCTTGGAAGAAAAATGGCTCACATCACATTTTTATTAAATGGTAAAACGCATTCAGAAAGATATGATGAGGCTCAAGTTTTATTAACTACGGTAAGAGACATTTGGCCATCTCCAAATGCTTAAAAAAATAAGTTAGAGTTAGGTTGCTGGATCTTTGGTTAAGTTCTTCTTTATGTGCTCTGATCTGACTCTCTTTCGACATGAGGAGACTGTCGTGATGCGGTAGTAAACCGATCTTGTAATCGGAAACGAAAGCCCACTTTGAATCCTCTTCTGGCATTTCCAGGTCGATGCAGCAGAGGACTGACGGGGATCCGGTGTTACCTATCAAAATGCTTGTTATCACAGGCTTTTGGTAGGTATTTCATTTTTTAGGGATAACTTAGCTGTCTTTATTCTCTATCATTGTAAATAATATATTTGCCAAAATACTTGACGATCCATTTCTTATGTATTTAAATTGATAGTACACATGTATTACTAAGTAATGACTTTAGGAGGAGCTAATGTTTGGACTAATTTTTCTTACGGTTATCGTAATGAGTCCCCAAGTGGTTGGTTGCTTAGCCCAGACCGCAGCAGATTAATTTTATTTATAAGGAATAAAAAATCTCCAAGAAATAGTATGAGAATTTTTGCTCATACATATTATGTAAATGATCTTGGTGAGCCAATGGCAATTAAATCATCCACTCAAATGTATTTGGATAATGCTTGGGATAAATGGCATGACCTTCAATTAGAAGGTTGGACTTTTGAAGAACTTGAATTACCTGAATCAGTATGACTAACTTAAATCCAATCAAAAAGAAACTATCAAAAGTAGATAGAAAGATTTCTACACAAGACTCATCAAAATTATTAGCAGAATTTTTTAATGGTGTTGTCATTGAACTTGATGAAGAATGTAAATATGACTCATAAAGAATTGATAGATCAAGTTTCCGCAAATTTATTTAAACAAAGCGGAAAGTTAGAAAGCAGAAGATCATGGTTAGCAATGAGAAATTATCTCGAGCAATTAGATAGCGAACAACTTAAGTCCATGCTTAAGGATCATTGATGATTTTGAAACTTTATTTGTGAATTATTTTTTGGTTTTTATTTTTTTCTTAATTCTTAGAAAACCATAAATTCCAAAGCCAAGCAAAAACATGTCCAAGTAAATATGCCAAGTAGGAAAAATCTGGTGTATTAATTCCATTAACTTTTTATTGCTACTTGCCAATAAGGATAATCTAAATTTGATTTTTCTCTAATTAATTGTAATTTTCTAGAATTTATCTTTACTACTATTCCATCTGTTGGATATTTCTTAAAAAGCTTCCCTTTTAACCACTCTTTTCTTAACACTTGAACTTGGCTAGTAAAGTTGCATGAAATATCCTGAGGAATCGTGAAGCCTAGCTTAGAAAGATTTTTTTTGGACTCATATTGGTTAAGTGTTGAATTAAGTATTTGAAATGCGCAGAAGCTAAGACTTCCAGGAAATCCTTCTTTAGCTCTGAGAAATCCAGAAGCGATTCTCTGGGAGATATTTGGACTTTGGTTGGGAGCGTATAGTTCACCTCTAACTTGAAGCACTCCTCGAACAGGGAGATTATTGGGAATGTCTTGAACTTTTATAAGTTTACTAGTAACGTCATTCCCTTTTCTTGAAATTGCTTTCTTCAAAGTTCCATTGCTATATTGCAAAGCAACTGCACAACCATCAATTTTAGGTTCAATTAATAATCTGGTATCTACTAATAGTCCTTTCAAAAATTCATCTAATGAATTCTTTTCTAATGAAGGTAAAAATAATTTATTTTTCTTTTTAAAGTAATCACAATCAGGGTTTGTTCTTAATAAATTCTTTTCAAGGTGGTCGAACTGCCTATCAGAGATTAAAGCATTACCATTCCTATAATTATAGTCATACCAATCAATTCGTTCTTCTAAATAAGTCTTCATTTAATAGGGAGTCTTAAGTTTTTGGCTAGGTATCCAACTTGGTTTATCTATGATCAATTTTTCTTTGTCTCCATGTTTAACAGTCCATAAAAGAAATTAAGAAATTTGTTTTAGAGATATGCCAACCAAATATCTAGTTTTTGGACTTATTGATATAAATCCAATTAATAATATTAAAAAAGTGAGTTTAACCATAAGCTTTATCATTTTAAACTCAGCGTAATTTTTGCAAACTTTTATTTAATACAATTTTTGTAACCTTCAATCTTGGCTAGTTCATCAATTTTCAAACCTGTTTCTTGTAAAAGAGTTTCTCCTATATCATCTTTATTAAATTTAGTTAATGCTCCACTGGTAGAGTACTTAATACACTGGTTTTTATATCTTGCTTCTTTGACAATAGGAGATAAATAAAAACCAAATAAGATGATAAAAGCCCCATAAGTTACAACTTTTCTGTGGTTTTTCCACCATTCATAAAATTTATTGGCCACTAAAAAACTTACTAACTAATTTCTATTTTAAATTGATTGTCAACAAATTACTTTAGTATTTGAAGAAATTTTTAATTTATAGTTTTTCATTAATAGATCTAACCCAAGAATAATACCTTGATTTTCTAATCCTTTGTTCTTGCGAAACTAATCTATCCGCAGATTCTGAGGGAGATTCTCCTTTCTCAACTTTTGTTGTAATGGATATACCAAAACCTCTTGCTTCAATTTTTGCAATGCCACCCTCTAAAAAAAATAAAAAAGACCAACCTTTATTCCATCCTAAATAGAAGGGATTTCGATGCATTACATCCTTCCAGATATACTCTTTAATGTTATTTTCCTTTTTAAGGTATTACTTGTATACAGTATTACCAAATAAGAATTTTAGGCAGACTATTTTTGCGAAGTAATTTTCGTAATTAAATAATTTCTTGGATGAATACTTGACGCCCACTACTAGTACATTTATATTAATAGTACAACTGTATTATCTTAATGGCACAAGGAGTAGCAAATGTTCGGACTAATTTTTATAGTGGCAGCCTTATTGACCCCCCAACTGGCTGGTTGTTTAACAAAAAAAGTGGTTTATTAATTCTTTTTGAGAGTTATGAGAAATCTGTATCTAATAACTTAAAAGTATATACTCATCTTTTCTATGCAAATGAATTAGGTGAACCAGCCCAAATTAAAAATTCAAGACTTCATTCTATTGAGTGTGCTTGTGAAACATGGAATGAATTAATTTCAGGAGGTTGGCAAATTGTTACTAATAAATTCCAGTAATCATGATCAAGGTAAATCCGTCAAAATGGGAATATCTAAAAGAATCTACACTAAAACGAAAACGAATAAAGATTTGTATTACTTGCAATCACTTTCGCTACAGCACTACAGAAACTTTTGCTACTATCTTGATCTGTCCAAAATACGAAAAACGTATACCACAGGGTGATCACTTACTTAAAGGTTGTGAGTATTGGCAAAAAAATAGTACGATATTTTCTCCTGAAGCATCTTAATTATTCTCTAATTAAACTCTCTAGGTAAAGATATTTAATTATGTAAATAAAGCATTATTTTATACAACTTAAAAAATTCTTTTTAAGTAATTTTGAACCATGATTCAATTCTACTTTTCCATATTTTTATTAGTTGTGCTTACATTTTTTGCACTTTTATTAGATGCACCAGAATTGGCTTCTTTAATTCAAACATTTTAGAAAATAATAAATCAGCATTTTTACTGATTTACTTTCTTAATAAGTAAGGCGTAGGTTTAACTTGTTGAATAGGAGGGATCTAATGATTGACAGTCCACCAGAGAAGTTTAATTATAAAATTTAAATCTTGATAAAACTAATGCTAAATCTGGAATGAATCTTCTATTTGAGATTCATTCCTTTTTAATTTCTTTCTAAAAAATGTAAATTATAAATATTAAATTTTAAAAGTAAAAAATCTGTCCATATTAAAATGATTTTAGGCCAAAGTCTCTTCTTAGAAAGTGGCTAACTTTACCTGAATCCAAAACCAGTTTTTTGTTCATCTTTTTCTTCCCATTCATTAATAATTATTTTTAGTAAACTTTTAAGTTCTGAATTCGAAGCATTAGTATCTTTTTGAAGATTTATACAAATCTTTTTTATTTCCTCATAAGCATTATCAATTAATATTGTTTTTTGATCTGGATTAGCCATAGAATTTTAAAATGCTCCATTGCAGTTGAACCCACTGCAGTTAATAATCCTGAAAATATTCATTACTAAGTTGTGGAATCTTTCATCATAAAAGAACGCCCAGGTTGTAAATATAGCAAAACCAGAGACAGCAAAAGCAGCATATTGAAGCCAATGTATGCCATAGCTGTCTAATCCATTTTTATCAAAATCAGAATTACTCAATTGCTTTTTTACTTATAATAAAAATTTTTTTTTTAAAAGGAGAGTTTGTTTTGAACGAGAGATTTATTTTTTTCTTTAAGACCTTAATGTATTCATAGTTTAAATAAAACCAGGTATTATCCACCCAAAAAAACCGTAGTTTATTATCAAAGCTAAAAAACCAATCATAGCTAATCTCCCATTTGTAATTTCGGCATTTTTCCAAAATTTACCCATGTAGTTTTTAATTTTTTTTGAATTTTTATCAATCAAATAATTTGGTTCTAAAGGTTCCTGCAACCTTTTGATGGCGTATAAAGTAAATTGAATTGTAATTGCGATGATAACAACTATAAAACTAGTAAGTGCATCCATTTTTAGATTTAGTATGTAATCATTTAGTAAGCTAAAAAGTGAATGACAATTGTATGTATCAAACATTTCCTAAATCGACTTTATTGACAGAGGAAACCTTAACTTGAAATATTAATTAATGTAACATATTTAAAAAAAAATTAGTATGAATTCTTACTTTTTCTTTCGATTTCACATTATTAAGAACTTTACTGTTACGTTTATGTGTCAGTTTTCAAGAGTAGTCTTAATTCAAATGCAATATTAGTTTTAATTCTTGTTTCTCCAGTTTAGATTGAGTATTGGGATTTTTTAGAAATTTATTTTCAATGTTATTTATTTTAATTAATTTTTAAAAAATAGAAATTATTACTTTTGTTTGGTTTCTGGAAGGTAAAATTTATTCCCTAAGGTATAACCAATTGACATAAGTACGAACCCGATAAGTTGAGGTAAATGAGAATTTGCTAGAGAGATTTTTTCAATCATTTCCCAATCTATAAAATAATATAATAATAAAAAAATTTTAATTATGTAAATCTATTTTTTTTTGATTCTTTAATTTCCCCAGATTTTTTTAGTGAATTAACAAGCCTTTCATTTTCTGTTTTTAAATTTTCTAATGCAGATTTTGTGAATTGTTCTTTAGCCTCAAATTTTGCTGAACTTATAACTTTTTTATTAGGCAGTTTTTTCTTCGGTTCTGGCTTCATATTAAACAGGTTTTAAAAAATCTTAGAAGTTATTTTTTTTGTATTAGGTATTATTTTTTACAATTTACTGGTTAATAATATTTGTTTACATAAACAAATTAATCTTTATCTTTTGGGAGCCTTAACCATCCAGTAGTCCATTCTGATTTTAGTTTTGCCCATGAGATCCTTTTAATATCTTTTTTATTTTTGGTAGGAAAAATATCAACCCACCTATCTTCATTTTTCCCACCATAATCTTTAACTTGAAAATGCCTATTACCATTAATAGTTTTTGGTGCTGTCCAACACAAAGTAGGAGGCCATTTCATGAGAAATTTTAAAAGTTAAAAAAACTAAAGGTTGCTTTGCCCAGTCAGAACTAAGCCATAATATGCAATCGTACCAAGAATAAGTACTATACCTAGTATTCTAATAATCATGATTTAATATTTTTAAATTCAGATTATCTTAAAGAGTTTTTATAAATTTGAGTTGAAGATTTAATATTTTCTAATTTTTTTTTTTTATTTCTAACTATGGAGTGGCAAGATTCAGGATGCCATTCATTTTGTATCTTGCCAATAAAATCATAAATAAATGAATCGGGACATCCAGTTTTTTTTTGAAGTTCTAAAAGTTCTTCTTTAATGAATTCATATACACTCGTTATTACCCCTAAATTTTCTTCTTGGGAGGGAATCCATTTTTTATTCTTCATTAATGTTTTTTAAATTATTTTCCACAATATCGTAATAAGTTATGTCTTCATAATCAGCATCTGAACAACATAAATCTCCATAAAGTTCCTCTAACAAATCGTACGCATCTGAATATTTATCAAAACTTTGAGCTGTTAATTCGTCATCTTTCCCATCAATTCTAATTATTTTGTAGTTCATATTACTTAGATGCAAAAAGTATTTTTTGATTCATTAGATCATCTTATAAATAAAAATCTTATTTAGGAGTATTAGTTGGGTAAAGCTTCTGAATTTTATTTTTCTGAATTTCTATTTTTCTTCTTTCATATTTTTTTTCCATTATTTTTCTGATAAATAATTGTGGGATAAGCCAAACTAAAGCAATAGCTATTGCCATGAAAGGAGGATTTCTCCACGTTAACTTAATAATCTCTTGTATAAATTCTTGATTGAAAATTTCCATAAATTAAATTTTGATGATAAATATATCTTTGCTTTCTTTTATAAAATCTTTTAAATTTCACAACTTATCATAACCTTAAAAAAGGTAATAAGGAATTTTATAAATTTTTTCTTTTTCTAGTTCGTTTTCTTTTATATTTGGATTTAGATTGATTTTTTATTTTTTAGTTTAGAGATGTCGACTTACCTAATTACAGGATCAAATAGGGGTATTGGATTAGAACTATGTAGGCAAATTCATAAGAGGGGAGATAATGTAATTGCTACTTGTAGGAAGGCTTCAAAAGAACTTAGAGATTTAGGAGTGAGAATTGAAGAGAATATAGAAATTTCTTCTGATGAGTCGATAACAAATTTGTGCAAAAATCTATCTGGAGTTAATTTAGATTGCTTAATTCATAATGCAGGAATTTATGAATTTAATTCTTTCGAAAACTTAGATAAAAAAAGTATTTTGCGGCAATTTGAAGTCAATGCATTGAGCCCAATATGTATGACTCAATCACTTAAACATTTTTTAAAAAGATCTTCTAAAGTTGCTTTTATCACAAGTAGAATGGGATCTATTGAAGATAATACATCTGGAAGTTCTTATGGTTACAGGATGTCCAAAGTCGCTTTGTCCATGGCAGCAAAATCACTTTCTATAGATTTATCAAGAGAAGATATTTATGTAGCTATTTTGCATCCTGGGTTAGTGAGTACAAGAATGACTGGCTTTACAAGAAATGGAATTAGTCCTGAAGAATCAGCAAATGGCCTTTTAAAACGTATAGATTCTTTAAATAAAAATAACTCGGGTACGTTTTGGCATGCCAACGGAGAAGTTTTGCCTTGGTAAAATCTATATTTTTACTTTTAAGAGATTTATATCGTTAATTTGTTAAAAAACTTTTAAATTTTTAAAGAATTTCTTTCCTTGTTTAGTTCTTTTAGTTATCTTGAGAAAAATATTAGTAAAGGAGGTGATTCATTGTCGTATCTACCGAAAAATGCGGTTATTCAAGGGGCCGTGAATTCAAAATCTTCATCACATTCATCGGTCTCTTTTTCTTTGATTAAGAAAAAAGGTTTTATAATTAACAGATTTATATAAATCAGTTACTTAATAGTAAAAAGCTCTGCATCTCATGAAGTTGCAGAGCTTTTTTTATGAATTTAAATAATCTTTCAAAATTTACTCTATCTTTTTTGGCCGAAGTAAATTAAGGCTAAAAAAGATAAAGTGCTTACTAAAGCGATTAAGTACCATCCAGTTGAGGAGTTGCTAGTTACTTCTGTCATTTATTTTGATATTTATCGGAGGAATTGATTATTTGAGTGAAAATCAAAATTGACATCATTAAAAAAAATAAAAGGATGTAAGTTACATTCATTTATAGAAAAATGCTAATAATCAAAAAGATTATTCCTAGAACTACCGTAACAATTGCTCCATCTACTAATAAGTCCTTCCATGTATAACTTTTAAGCATTCTTGTTTTATCTTCTTCACTCATAAGGTTCTTTAACCACGTCCAATCTAAAAGCTTTGTCAATGCAACACCAAAAATTAAATGACCAAACAAAATCCCAACTAGATCAATTCTAGAAATATCTTTAGTGAGACTTGTAATAATAAAAAAGTCCACTAGCTTTTTTCTTTATTAGATAAGGCACCACCTTCTTCTTTGTATTTTTCCCAAGCTTCGCTTATTTTTGATTTAGAGAAATTTTGTTTTCCCTCAGAGAATTTATTTTTGATGTTATTTAAACTATTAGTCAGTTCTTTTTTTGTTGGTTCATCAAGAAAGTTTGATGTTAATTTCCATAAATACCAGCTACTAGCTAGAAGGAGAATTAATCCGAGTAATTGCATATTAGTTTTTTACCATCCTACAACTTTTCAAATGGTTTCGATAAATTAATTTATTTAATACCTGCAGAAATGTTTTTGACCTAAATAAAAATTAAAACTTTAACCAGTGGAAAAATATTCTATCCAGCAGCCATATAGTTAGACCCCCTTCCAGGAAAGCTAACCAATACATCCCATAATCAGAAAATCCCATTTGTTCTTTTACTGTTTTAATTAATTTTTTGTGAGCTTGAATGAGATCTTTCATGAACAATCAAATTTTTTAAACCTGCTGAATTTCTTTAATTAAAAAACCTTTCCCGTAGCAAGATAGACATGTTTTAGTCTCATCTAGTGAAATTCTTAGAAATCCTGCTCCATTACATCTAAAGCAATTTACTTTAGTGTTTAAATAGATTTTTGATTTAATTTTAGCCGCACGATTTAAGTAAGAAACAGTTTCTTTCCGGCCATTTGCTTTGGCAGCTTTGTTTAGGAGCTTTTTGTAGTTGACTTTAAGTTCTTGGATATTCATCTTTTATTTAAGCTATGATGGGAATATAGGAAAACTAAATTTTTAAAAGAATTATAAAAAGTTTGAAAATCCCAACGATATTTCTAATCTGAGCTCTTGCTGAGATATGGATAATATAACTAGAATTTGTTTTGTATGTTTGGTGTAAAGATTATAATTTGTATATTTAATAGAAATTTTATATTTGGCAAATAATATTTTGGGTTTTCATTCAAGAAATCATTATTTCACCGTAGAAAGAAATTTTTGGAAAATTTGTTGTTTAAAATTATTTTTTAGCTTTAATAAATCAGCCAGCCTTTTTGAGATTTTTTACTAAAAAATCATTTTCATTAGTAAGCACTTTGAGTTTAGATTTTTCCAATTCTTTTTTGATTTCGGGATTTAAATTCTTTTTTGTATCATTTAAATTCATAAGATTTGTACTTTTAAATATTTAAAATCCAAAAGCGATCATAGTGATCCCAAAGAAAAATTGTGGATAGTTTTTTCTTAAAAGAAGATAATATTTTATTTTGCACATAGAAATTCAAATTTATTCAACATATTGTGGAAAACCCTGTTGAAAAACGCTTAAAAAGTGGATAACTCTTCGGGAGCATTACCAAAACAAGCTTTTCTGGAAAAATTTTTAAGTATTAATACTTCATTAAATAAAATAAAATATAGTTTAAAAAGTATCATAATCTCTTGTTATAACAGTGGGATCATTGCTTTTTAAAAAAGATAAAATATCTATACCAGAAGCTCATGTTGATAAAAAATTTAAAAAGTTTTTTCTTCATCATGTATCAAATTGAAAATTAAAGTGAAGAAAAATCAATTTAAACTTGAAATTTTAAATTTTTGCCATAGCTAGTTAATAATTGTTTAATTCGGTTTTCTCCATGCAAATATTTCTCAAACCTAAAATTAATCAAATAAATTAGTTTAAGTTAATTATTCAAAATGACAGAAGAAAAAAAGGATTCAAAAAAATGTTCTGGAAAGAAAAACATCATGTTTGCCTATGGTTTTATACAACTGGGTTCTAGTTTCGTATCGGCAATAGCTTTAGCTGCAATCGCTTTTGGATTCTGTTCAGTAAAAAAGGAATCTAAACTTTTTAATAAATGTGTTACAGAAATTATTGAAGATGGTGGCACCAACTCTGAGGCCGTAAGGTATTGCAATGGGGGCAATTAAAATCTCTCTCAGATTAATTAAATGGATTCAACCTGTGATTTGATTATTGATTCTTTAAAAGAAGAGCCTATTGGAGAAACTGATCATTTTATTTGGTTCATAACAGATATTGGCATTGTTGCCTTATTTAAAAGAGAGGAAAACTTAGTAACTTATAGTTCGAATGTCGAAATTGAGGCAAATAAAATAGCTTTGGATATAACCAAAGAAGAGAAAGAGTACCTCAAAATAAAAGAGAAACAGCTTTTTTTGTTTTATTCATAATCTAGGATTTAATTCTTAATTTAGTAAGATGGCTCAAGGCCGAAAGCTGGCTCCATAATATTGTTTTCGCTAATTAATTCGTAGGTAAGTTCTTTATTTAGGGCATTTATATAAGATGTATAAAGTTTTTCCCAAACAAATTCAAATTCATCTTTACTTAAATTCTTGAAAAGAATTTCTCCTTTGAAGTAAATGTGATAAGAATCATTCATCATGGAAAATTAATCTTACCCTTTTTAACGCAGTGAGATATGTATGTAGTATTAGGTGCTACTAAAAAGAAATTTATATTTAGGAGTTAGAAATACTTTTAGACTATCCGCGTATTCATTTTTTGTTTTTTGAATAATCCGACTGTCTCATCAAGATCCATACACGGCTGAATACTTATATCCATTAACCTTCTCCAGGGATGCCATTGCTTCCAAATTGTCTCAAGAGAATCTGCACTTACTACAGAATGTCCAATCCCATTTTGAACCATAAAAATCCAAGAATGTACCTCATAGTTTTCAGGCCTGTTTTGGGGTCCACCTGATTCGTACCAATTAATTAGCATTTCTGCCCCTTCTTCTTGATCCTCGCCATCTGTAAATTCGTAGGAAATCAAATACCTTTGCATATAGATTATTATTAAAATCTCTAAACTATTTTAACTCTAGATTTAGATATTGCCTTTCAATATAATTAATGCTAAGAAGTTAATAGAGGTAATTGTATTAAATGACCGAAAGATTTGGGAAAATTAAAAAGATTATTTTGACTAATTTATCTTTTATAAATAAGACAATCTTGAAATATTTTCAAAACCATGATCTATTCGTATAGCTCAAGTTAACTGAAAAAATTTGATACTTTTGAAAATACCTTTTATTAGTTACGATATTTATGATTAACAGATTTTAATGAAAAATAATAAGGACAACAGTGATCCAATTGATAATTTAGAGTACGAAAAAGTTCTAGAAGAAGAAATAATTAATTCATACGAAAGTAAATTCCTGAAAGATACTCAACAAGACAAAAAAAAGACTAAATTTTACAGACTTAAAAGAAGTCCATTAGAAATAGTAAATAGGACATTTTTCTTTTTCTTTATTGGAAGTTTTCTTTTCTCTTTGTTTTTAGCTTATTCAGAAAGTAAGTTGTGGTTCATACTTTATGTAATAAGTGCATTGTCATGTGTATTCTATACTCCTAATAGAAAAGCACTTAAAGAATTAATAGCAGCTTGGCCAAATATAGAGGATCTCATTAAAGGTAGGAGTATGTGGAGAAAAGGCAAGTAAATAGATTATGAAACCGTTAAGTTCATTTAAAAAATGGTTATTAAATATCCTTGTGCCATACATAGAGGGCACCAACAAGAAAAAAGAGAATAAAAAATGAGTTTAATAAAGGTTGTAATTATTGTTGAGATTTTTTTGTTTTTGGGAGTTTTTTTATGGGTTAGGAAACTAAAAAGTAAAAAAAGTAGGCAACCATCTTTATCAAGAAAAATAATAAAAAATCTCGAATTTTAGAATTTTGATCGCAAAATAAGGAATTTTTATAAAGAGATCAAATTTATGGGAAAATTATTTACTTTTTTCTCTCGATTTGCGTATGAAATCGGTTAGAACATCTATATCGTTCATAAAAATATGGTTTCCTCCATTCAAGGTCTTGCTCCAATAACCAATCCATTAAATAGTGTCTTAATAGAAAAGAAACTAATAAATGTTGATCAAAAGTTCATTCAACTTGTTTCTCTAGCAGAAGGTTTACCTCGCACAGAAGTTATTGAAAGTGGTAGAAATTATTGGAGAGGTGTTTGTAGAAGCTTAATTTTTAGATTCCCAGATGACCTCGAAATTTTGAAGCTTGATGTAAGAAGTTATGTAGATAGATCTAAAGGAATCATTCAAATAAGATCTGCAGCAAGATTAGGTCAATCAGATTTAGGGGTAAATCTCAGAAGAGTGGAATACTTGTTTAATCAATTAGAGAAATTTTAATTATTCTGTTTTTTATAAATTAAAGGTTCTTTTTACTAAATAGTTGTGCTTTAATTCATAAGAATATTTGAATTGTCATGGTAAAGATAATCTTAATTGGAATTATTTTCGCGCTTGTATATTCTCAACCTGACCTTCGTCTTACAGTCGCAGATTGGTTAAAAACAGCTTCTGATTTTCTTATTGAATCAGTGCAAGTAAACCCTTGAATTAATTTTTAATGAAGCACTAAAAAAGGCCTGAGACACTAATCATTTGTTTAATGCATACAGCTACGAAAATAAATATTATTAACCTGCTTAATATGTATTTCACTTAAACAAATAAATAGTTTTAGGAACATAATAGAAAATTTTTTTGAAATTTTTGAATAGTTAACGATAATAAGGGATATGAAGCTTAGATTATTCGAGTTCTATTTTATTAAAGACTATTTAAGGCCTTGGTTTGGTCTTATATATTCTTTATTCTTTCTGTTTTTTTTAGGTGCAATTGGTTATCGAATAACAGAGGGATGGGAATGGAGTGATTGCTTATGGATGGTTCTGATCACAATAACCACTATTGGTTTTGGAGAAGTTCAACCTTTAAGTCCTGAAGGCAGGATCGTAACTGTTTTAGTAATCGTGGGCGGATTGATCTTTATTCAATTTACTTTTCAAAAAGCTGTTAGATTATTCGAATCCGGCTATTTTCAAAGAGTAAACGAATTACGTTTTAAAAGAATTCTTAGAAAAATGGAAAATCATGTAATTTTGTGCGGATATGGGAGAGTAGGTCAGGAAATATCTAACCAGATAAAAACACAAAATATTCCAATTATTGTTGTTGAGAGTGATGAAGATAGAAAAAAGATTGCTGAAGAAAATGGTTTAGAAGTACTTTGTGCCGACGCCACTCTTGATGAGACTTTAAAACTGGCAGGATTAGAAAAATGCAAAAGTTTAGTTGTAACCTTACCTAATGATGCTGCTAATTTATATGTTGTTTTAAGCGCTAAAGGGATAAGAAGTTCTATAAGAGTTATAGCAAGAGCTGGAACTGAAGAAGCCGCAAGTAAATTGAGATTAGCCGGGGCAAGTATAGTTGTAAGCCCTTATATCGCAGCAGGAAGAGCAATGGCATCAATGGCTTTAAGACCAATAGCTATTGATTTCTTAGATCTTTTAGCAGGAAGTGAATGTGAAATTGAAGAATTTGAATTAAGTAATGATATTAGTCTTTTTGAAACAGCAGAGAAAAGATCACTTTCGGAACTTGGAATAGGCAAAAAGAGTGGGGCTAAAATATTAGCAATTAAAGAAAATGAAAAGTTGTTTACTAATCCCGGAGGTAATTTTATACTTCAACCAGGTCAGGTATTAATAGCATTTGGTAGTAAAGAACAGCTTAATATTTTGAACGGACTACTAGGAAATCTCGTTGTAGCAGTAGAGCTATTAAAGTAGATAAATCGAGATTTAGAATTAATTGCTAAATTGATTGTGTGTGAAATAAATCAAATGAAAATATCTAAATTTCTATTTGTAATTCCTTTAATAACTTTAATAATTATTCTTCAAACCTCTTTACATAATAGATATCTAATGGCTTCGGATATTAGAGATGGAGAAACAGTTTTTAGAAATGTTTGTGCAGGTTGCCATGTAAAAGGTGGATCAGTTGTTCTTAAAGGATCCAAATCATTAAAACTTTCAGACCTTGAAAAAAGAGGAATAGCAGATGTAAATTCAATAACAATAATTGCTAATGATGGGATTGGATTTATGAAGGGTTACAAAAATAAATTGAGGGATGGAGAGGATAAGGTTCTTGCACAATGGATTATTCAAAATGCAGAAAAGGGTTGGAAGTAAATGAAAAGCTTATTTTTTGCATCGTTTTTATTTTTATTAGCTGAATATTCTTTTGCTGAGGAATTAATTAATTACACAATTACTTCTGACTCTCAAGTAAATACTTTAGAAGGTGATTTAGAGGCTATTGGAAATGTAGTCATTAAAAGTAATAGTGGTAATTTTGAGGCTTATTCTGACAAGCTTTCTTTTGACAAGGATGATAAATCTCTAAAACTTATTGGTAATGTTTATGTTAAAAATTTAGAGTCTGAGGGAATTGCAATTGAAGAAACATCTGGAGATGAATTGACAATATTTACTGATAAAGGACTTTTTGAATTCAAATCTCAAAATAAAAACAGAGTAACAACAAAAATTAAATTCTAAATAAAGAGTAGATATTTAATTGAGAATTTTAATTTCTAGCTGAGCTCTTAATGCCGATATATACATAATAATTTTATATATCAAAATAATTTGATTTTTATATCATTGAATTTTTAAATCACCTCTTGGCTGTAATTTATATTTAATAGACTGATTTCTCATTACAAAGTGGGCATTTTAAAAAAAATCCTTATTATTTTTTCTGCTATCTCATTAGTTCTCTATCAAGAAGCGATTGCTTCAAAAAGATTGAGCGGAGCAGGCGCTACATTTCCCTCTAAAATTTATACTAGGTGGTTTTTTGACTTAGCCAAATCAGGTGGACCAAGGGTTAATTACCAAGCAGTAGGTTCGGGCTCTGGAAGAAAAGCTTTTATAGACCAAACCGTAAACTTTGGTGCTTCTGATGATCCTATGAAGGCTAAGGATATAGAAAAGGTATCAAGAGGTTTAGTACAGATTCCTATGGTTGGAGGAACTATTGCTTTTGGTTATAACTATGATTGCGATTTGAAACTTACTCAAGAGCAAGCAGTACGAGTTGCAATGGGTATGGTTAAAAACTGGAAAGAATTAGGCTGTAAATCAGGAAAGTTAACTTGGACACATCGTTCTGATGGTTCAGGAACTACTAAGGCTTTCACAAACTCTATGGAAGCATTTTCACCAACATGGACTTTAGGAACTGGTAAATCAGTTAAGTGGCTATCAGGCGTTGGTGCAAAAGGAAATTCTGGTGTTGCAGGTGTAATTCAAAACACTCCAGGAGCAATTGGTTATGTAAATCAGTCATATATTAAAGGTAATGTTAAGGCTGCTGCACTTCAAAATCTTTCAGGGGAGTTTCTAAAACCATCTGCAGAAGCAGGAGCTAAGGCTCTTAATGGTATTACTTTAGATGAAAATCTTGCGGGTAAAAATCCTAATCCAACAGCAAAAGGAGCGTACCCTATCGCTTCATTGACATGGATACTTGCTTACGAAAAAGGTAATGGTAGAAACACTAAAGCAATCAAACAAGCCTTTAAAACATTGTTAAGTGATGAGTATCAAAATAAGGCTTCATCCCTTGGATTTATCCCCTTAAAAGGGAATATCCTTTTGAAATCAAGAGCTGCCGTTGAAAAAATAGGTAGTTAAATTTTTTAATAGATGTCAAATTATCATGACTTTCATATACCTTTAAGTTCTCTTAAAGTCTTTTACAGCATTTAGTAGTAGATTTATAGAGATATTCTTTTTTTATGGAAGAGAAATTAACTCTTTTCAAGAATCGTAAAAGATTCGGTATCGAAAAAAATATAGATATTATCTTCAAGAATACTGCTCTAGTCTTGTCTAGTTTCGTTGCAATAATACTTTTAGGAATAATTTTAGTGGTCTTTTTTCAGTCATTTGAATCCTTTTCAAGGTATGGATTGAAGTTTCTCGTAACCTCTGAATGGAATCCTGTAAAAGATGAATACGGAGCTTTTACTGCAATATATGGCACATTGGTAACTTCATTTCTTTCGTTATTAATAACTATCCCTCTTGGAGTTGGAACTGCAATATTTATTACCGAGGACTTTGTCCCAAAAGTTTTTAGAGAAATAATAGGTTCTTTTGTTGAATTATTAGCAGCTATACCATCAGTTGTATTAGGACTTTGGGCGATATTTGTAATGGAACCTTTTTTTAGAGCCTTTTTTGTCTTTTTACATAATTTCTTTGGTTGGATACCATTATTTAGTACAGAACCTACAGGTAGGAATTCCTTGTTAGCAATATTAATTTTAGTAGTTATGCTTTTGCCAATAGTGACTGCTATAGCAAGAGATTCTCTTAATCAAGTTCCTAAAAAGTTAAGAAATGCTGCCTATGGAATTGGAGCAAGTAGATGGAAAACAATATTTTCAGTAATCTTGCCAGCAGCATTATCAGGAATCATGGCGGGAGTTCTATTGGCTTTAGGTAGGGCAATGGGAGAAACAATGGCTGTCACAATGATTATTGGTAATTCCAATGCATTTAGTTGGTCCCTTTTATCTCCTGGATATACCATTTCCTCCATGCTCGCAAACCAGTTTGGTGAAGCTGATGGAAGTCAGGTTTCATCACTTTTTTATGCGGCTTTTGTACTGATGATACTTTCTTTAGTGGTCAATATCTTTGCTCAATGGCTAGTTAAGAAATTTAGTCTTAAATATTAGATAATTATGAATTCACTTTATTACCAGAAAAGATTATCAAGAAATATAGGGGATAAATTCTTTACTTCTTTATCAGTAATTTGTGCATTGATAGCAATACTTCCTTTGATTTTTCTAGTGACCTATATCCTTTACAAAGGTGGATCTCAAATCACACCAGAACTATTTACTTTAGAACCAAATCCTCCTGGAGATGATTTAGATGCAGGAGGTATTAATCCTGCATTAATAGGCACATTAATAATAACTACCATTGCTTCAATTATTGCCATACCAGTAGGTGTTGGCGGTGGTATATATCTAGCTGAATACTCTAAAGGTGGTGCTTTTTCAAGATTTATCAGATTCGGGGTAAATGTTTTAGCTGGAGTACCCTCAATAATTGCCGGTGTATTTATTTATGCCTTAATTGTCTCTACAAAAATTTTATTTGGAAGTATGTATAGTGGCCTAGCAGGAGGAATGGCGCTTTCAATATTAATGTTGCCTACTGTGATTAAAACTACTGATGAAGGTTTAAAGTTGGTTCCGAATGAATTGAGATATGCCTCTCTTGGTGTTGGAGCAAGTATGTACACAACCATATTGAAAGTTACTTTGCCCTCTGCCTTTAGGTCTATTGCTACTGGTGTTGTACTTGGAATAGCAAGAGCTGCAGGTGAAACAGCACCTTTGATATTTACGGCTTTATTCTCTTACTACTACATAACTGGCTTTGGAGACTTGTTTTATGAGATGGGTTCTTTGGCTGTATTGATATACAACTTTGCTCTAGAACCATACGATGCACAGAATAAATTAGCCTGGGTGGCTTCCTTTATTCTTGTTTTGTCGATACTATCAGTAAATATATTTTCAAGGATATTGGCCGCTTTTACAGAGAAAACTAAGAGAGTATAAATGATTAAAACTAATAAAAAAATACCAAAGAATATCATTTTGTCTCTTGAGAATGTTTCTATTAGCTATGGAACTTTTGAAGCTGTAAGAAATGTTTTTTGTAACTTTAAAAAAGGAAATATAACTTCTCTTATTGGCCCTTCAGGTTGTGGTAAATCAACTGTTCTGAGATCTTTAAATAGAATGAACGATTTAATTCCTAATTGTTCGTTAAAAGGGACTGTCCTTTTTGATGGAACTAATATTTACGATAAAAGAGTAGATCCAGTTGAAGTAAGAAGAAGAATTGGGATGGTTTTTCAACAACCTAACCCTTTCCCTAAATCTATCTACGAAAATATTGCATTTGGGGCAAGAATTAATGGCTTTACTGGAGATATAGATGAATTAGTCGAAAGTTCACTTAGAAAGGCGGCATTATGGGACGAATGTAAGGATAAATTGAATGATAGTGGTTACTCATTATCTGGTGGACAACAACAAAGACTATGTATCGCTAGGACAATTGCAATTGAGCCTGAAATAATCCTCATGGATGAGCCATGTTCAGCTTTAGATCCAATCTCTACACTAAAAATAGAAGAGACTATGCATGAACTTAAGAAGAATTACACAATAATAATCGTTACCCATAATATGCAGCAGGCATTAAGAGTTAGCGATATGACGGCATTTTTTAATGCTATTGAATATGAAGATGGTGATGGAGGAAAAGTTGGTTATCTTGCAGAATTTAATTCGACAAAGAAAATTTTTAATTCTCCCAAAGAAAAAACTACCCAGGAATACATATCTGGTAAATTTGGTTGATGTTTAATTTTTACCTTTAAAGGAAATATTTTTACTTTCAAGAAAGCTTAGGGGTAGACAAACAGTATAAATACCTATATAGTTATTTCGAATTAGTAAGTTTATCTTTGAAAAACTATCCTTTTCTTCCTTTCTTAATTTTTGCAGGCGCTCTAATAACAACTGCAACAATAGGGTTGCCTGTATTTACTTCATAATTTAAAAGTATTTCTATTTAGGTTAATCTTATGGTTTCAATTATAGATATAGAATTAATTGGAAGTCCTCATAAAACATTAATAAGAGGAAAATTATTTGACTTTATGAAAAAAAGAGAGAACATGAATCTGTGTGGGAGTGAAAAATCTGTATTACCACTATTAAAGGTGGTTAATTTCTAATTTATTTATCATGGATAAAACTAAAGAACAGTTAGAAAAATTGAGAGAGGTTGCAGAAGCATCTCTTACAAAAACGGATGAACTTCAAAAAGTTCTTGCTCAGATAGAAGCTTTAATGTCTAGAGAAGAATCACAAACATTATCAAAAAAGAAATAATTATTTAAAAAATAGTTTTAGGTTTTGTACTTTTAATTACACCTATAAAATTCCGTTGTAGTTATTAATTGGTTATGCAGAACCCGTTCCAAAGTTTTCTGTTAGGTCTCGAGGTCTTACCTTCTTTAAGTAAAAGACCTCTTTAATTTGTCGGCTTTAATTATATTTTTTAATCTGCTTATTTAGTTGGTTACTTTGTAAATTTCTTTCAAGCAGACATTAACATCGAAAGATTCAGTATTTACAACCTCTAATCCTGTTTTTTCTGTAACTTCAACAGTTGCATTGCATTCGTCTTGTTTAAGAGCCATGTAACTTGGCTTTTTGTCTTCTATATCTAATTCAACACTTGATTCAGTATCTTCTTTATATTGCTCCATTACTAGTGTAAGAGCCTCTATCTCAACGGAAAAATTATCATTTGCTTTTGCTCCAAATGATATGACAAGAAATGGAAATAAAATCAAAGCTATTAATTTTTTCATTTCTAAAAAATGTGTTTATTTTTTTTATAACGTGGATTTTCTTCTAAAGAAAGGGGCATTGGATGTATAAATTTTTTTTATTTATTTTTACCTTTAAAAAAGGTTAGTAAAATTAGACTAATTGATAAAAAAAATAAACGAGACTTTAAGGTATAAATTGCTATATCTAATGAAAAATTTAGGCCCCTTTAATTGGATTTTTCTTAAGATTTTATTTCGATAATTTCTTTCTCAGAAACAATTGCCCATTTTCTAAATGACTTTTTGCAGGGATATCCTCCTGTTAAGTCTCCAAATGCAGGCAAAAATAAAGTATTTTTATTCTTATCCATTGCAAAACATCTAAAAGATAATTTATCTCCATTGCTTTTTAAATAGATTTTTGGATGATAATGTCCACAAATATTCAAGGTTTTATTGTTTTCTAAATTAACTGGCTCATGGCTAAACATAATATTTTTAGATTTTCTAATGTCAAAAATTTTTATATTTTTAATATCACAACCTACATCATGATTTCCGAGGATGAGTTCAACATTAGTTTTTAGTATCTCAGGAAGATCCTCAACTTTTTTTTGAAGAGTTTTATCTATTGCATATTTGCTGTGGAATAAATCTCCCAATATTATTAACTTTTCAGGACTATATCTTTTTACTATTTTTTTTATTCTTGCGAAATTATTTATATCTGCATTATTAGTAAGAGGTATACCATTTTGCTGAAAATACTCAGCTTTCCCAAGATGAATATCGCATATTAACAATTCTTTTGTTTCAGGTAGAAATAAAGCTCTTGAGGGAAGCATCTCTAACAATGTATCTTCCCAACTAAATTTAAAAGAACTTTTTTTCATTTAATCACTATATTTTTTTATAAGTTTTTCTACTCTTTTTTCTATTGGTTCATTGCTTAAAGTATTTTTAAGCCTTTCGACTAATAAAGGAAAAGAAAAAGGTGTTGGAGTTTTTATTTCGTTAAATAGAATTTTTAAATTTTTTAATCTTTCTAATGATCTAGAGATTCTTTTATTTTCTAATTGATATTCTTTAACTTCTTGATGCGATTGTTTTATCAAAAGATGGCCTTCTTCATATTTAGTAAAGACATCGTAGAAAAGACCTGAACTTATTTGAAGTTGAGAGGAGGTTTTTGTTTTGGTTGGATTATTTTGATTTACAAGTCCACTTATTTGGGCAATATTTTTAAATCTACGTTTTGTTAATTCTGAAAAATTAATTGCATTTTCTAGATCTTCTTCTAATTTTTTGTTATTCAAAAAGTAATCAGCTTCATTTTTTATTATTGAAAAATCATAATCTTCTGCGGTAGTTAAGCTGAATCCAAAATCATTAGCAGTAATACTAAATGTGGTTTGTTTTAATTTTGCTAATCTCAAAGCCCATAAAAATGCAATTCCTTCATTTACAAATTTGCCATCAAGTGTAAAAACAAAAAGATTTGATAAATCCTTGGTTTTATATATTTCTATAAGGAATTCATCTTTCTTTGGAATATTTGAAAGAACTTTTTGTTTCTTCAATATTGGGCGTAATGAATTGAGTTCAGGATTTAAGCAGTCATAATTTTCTAGTTCGTTGCATATATCTATTTCTTTTCTCAAACTTTCACAAAGTAGATCAGAAATTGCCATTTGACCTCCAACCCATGCAGGAATTAGAGAACTTTTTTTTGTTGATTTTTTAACGTATAAAATCATATCTCTTATTCTTACAAATTGAAGCATTTTGCCGGCAAAGTAAAATGTATCTCCGGGATTTAATTTTGAAGCAAAATTCTCCTCTAAATTACCTAAGGATTTACCTTTCATGTATTTGACATTCACAAATTTGTCGCTTGTAATTGTCCCAATATTGAACTTATGCATTCTTATTAAAGATTTGTCTTTTACAAAATATTTAAAGTTTTCATTATTATTTTGTGAAGCTTCTTTAACTATCTTTTTATATTTTGGATATGCTTTAAGACATTTTCCTCCATATTCTAAAAAGTCAAGACACCAATTCCAATCTTGATCTTTTAAGTTTCTATAACTCCAGCAATTTTTAATTCTTTCTTTCTCAATTTTTGGATCAAAGCCATTTCCGCATGCCAAACTTATTAGATGTTGTAGAAGTACATCATAAGATAATTCAGGAAGTCTAATTTCTTCAGATATACCGCTTTTTATTATTCTTCTCATTGCACTAATCTCTAATAACTCTAAAGAATTAGTAGGCATAAAAATTATTTTTGATTTTCCACCTGGTCTATGAGCACTTCTTCCCGCTCTTTGGATAAGTCTAGCTAAATTCTTTGCACTACCAATTTGAACTATTTGATCTACAGGTTGGAAGTCAACTCCCAAATCTAACGAACTGGTGCAGACTACCCATTTTATTAATCCGTCTTTAACTCCTTCTTCAACTCTTTTTCTATCTTCTTTATCGAGGGAGCCGTGATGAAGTGCGATTTTGTCTTCCATCTCTGGTAGAAAAAATTTAAGACATTGATACCATCTTTCAGATTGATTTCTTGTATTGGTGAATAATAAGGTGCTTTTATTTTTATCTAGGATTTTTAATAGTGAAGAATGACTTCTGATTCCTAGATGGCCACTCCAAGGAAAGGTCGTTTCCTCCTCTGGCAAAACGCTTATAATTTCAATCTCTTTTTGAATATTTGTACTTATAATTTTGGGTTTAATAGAGCTCATCCCAACTATTGCTCTTGCTGCTTCTTCGATATTTCCAATAGTTGCAGACATTGCCCAAATTTGTAAGTTTTTTATATTACCTCTTAGCCAACTTAAAGATAACTCGCACTGGTTTCCTCTTTTACTACCCATCAATTCATGCCATTCGTCAATAATTATTGATGACAACTCCTTAAACAGATTATTAGATTCTTTATTAGAAAGTAGAAGAGATAAAGACTCTGGAGTAGTAATAAGAATATTAGGTGGTTTAGCTAGTTGCTTTTTCTTTTCATATGGGGTTGTATCCCCATTCCTAATTTCAACAGTGATTTCTTTATTAAAATGTAAAGCTGCTAATTTTATGGAATTTTTTAGATCTCTACTTAGTGCTTTTAAAGGCGTTATTAATAATATTTGCACACTTTTATTGTTTTTGGGATCTTCTATCTGCGATAAAGGTCCCATTAATGCTGCGTAAGTTTTGCCGCATCCAGTAGGAACTTGTATTATTCCGTTTTCCCCATTCAAAAATGCTTTCCAAGATTCTACTTGGTAGGGTAATGGCTCCCATCCATTTGAGAAGAAAAACTGTTTGATATTAGAAATTAAATAATTTTGCTTACTATTTTGTGTAATATTTTTCATGATATTTTTTTCATCAGTTCAAAAGCATTCTCTAGGCTATCTGCATCATTAATTTTTTTATCTTTTCTCCATTTTGTTATTCTTGGAAATCTTACTGCTATCCCAGACTTATGGCGTTTTGAAATTTGTATTTTCTCAAAAGATATTTCAAATACCATTTCTGGTTTTAAAGATCGAACAGGACCAAATTTTTCTATTGTGTTTTTCCTTATCCATTTATCTAGCTCTTTAATTTCGATATTCGTTAAACCAGAATATGCACTTGCAAATTTAATTAATTCTTGGTCTTTCCATAATGCAAAACTGTAATCTGTATAAAGACCAGCTCTTCTGCCGCTACCGCCCTTAGCATAAATTAGAACAGCATCCAGTTGCATAGGATCAACTTTATATTTCCACCAAATACCTTTTTTTCTACCAGAGGAGTATATAGAAGTCTTTTTTTTAATTATTAATCCTTCAGTATTATTTTCTCGAGATTTTTCTTTATAAGTTAAAGCATCAGGCCAATCTTTAGGAGAGATTAAATCACATATTTTGGAAATATCAGAGATATTATTCTCAGTTTTATTATGCCATTTTGAAAAATATTTTTCTAACTCAATTCTTCTATTTTCTAATTTAATTTCTCTTATATCTCTTCCATTAATCTCCAAAAGATCATAAGCAATAAAAATAATTGGATATTTTATTTGGATTGATCTAGTGGGAGATTTTCTATTTATTCTTTTTTGAAGAAAAGAAAAATCAAAGGCAATTTTTTCCTTAAAATTCCAAACTAATAATTCCCCATCAAGAACAAAATCATCCTTTACATATGCCATTTTCTCTACTAATTCTGGGAAAGATTCATTTACCAATTCTTGCCCTCTTGTCCAAAGAGAAACATTCCCTGATCTTTTTATTATTTGCATTCTGATACCGTCGTATTTCCATTCAAATTGAAAATCATTTATTGAATGTTTAAAGATTTTATCTTCAAAGTTATTTGCTAGAAGAAAAGGAAATGGTTTGGAATTTAATTCTTCAATATTGATAGTTTTATTAATTAAAAATTCATATGAATCAATTGAAGGCTTGAAATTTCCCATCAATCTATGAGAAATAATTTCTTCATCAATATTAATTAGTCTTGATATTGATTTTGTTATTAATCCGATAGAGACCCCTACTCTAAAAGTTCCTGTAAGAATTTTATTAAAAATTAGATGGTTATCTTCAGGCAATGTTTCCCAAATACCTTTTATTTCTAAATTTTTCTCCTCCTCATTAAGTTTTGATAATTCAGGTATTTTTTTGCTTAGTAATTCATTAAGACTTATATTTGATAATTTTTTATTTCTAGAAGTAGTTTTATTTTTAAGTAATAACGTAATTACCTCAGCAGAATCACCAACTTTTAAATAACAAGTATCAATTAACCATTGAGGATATTCATATATCTGAGAAAAAAGATTTCTTAAATATTTTCCACTAATGAATCTCTTATTACTCTTTCCAGTTAGTAAATATATCGCCCATGAATTATCTATTGGTTTATTTGATAGAAAAAAACTTTTTAAAACTTCAATTTTATTATTTGTACTATTACTTGCATCTAAATCTGCAAATAATTCAGAAAAGTTATTTAAGCTCATATTTGTTCCTCGAAGAAGCGAACATTTATTGATTTCTTCTCAACTAAATATTTTGTTAAGGATTCACTATCACCATGATGAAAAAATACATTTTTTGCTTCAGACTTTTTTACTACTTCCAGAATTCCATCCCAGTCAGCATGGTCAGAAATTACAAATCCTTTATCATATCCTGATCTTTTTCTTAGAGCTCTTATTGTCATCCATCCGCTTGCAAAAGCTGTTTGAATATTTTTGAAACTTTTTAGATAAGAGCCTTTACTTAAAGATGGCGGTAATAATATTAGACTTCCTTTAAGTTCATCTATCTTTTTTTTATTTTCGATTTTTATAGTATCTTTAATATCAATTCCAAGTTCCTTATAACAATTGTTCATTTTATAAATACTGCCGTGGGAATAAATATTACCTTTGAAATTTGTTTGACTAATTTCGTTTAATAATCTCTGAGCTTTTCCAAGAGAATAGCAGAAAAGTAAAGAAGTTTTTTCTGGCGAATTAGTAATCCATTTTGAAATATCATTTGCTACTTTATTAGTCTCATCCCACTTGAATATTGGCAAACCAAAAGTACATTCGCTTATTAAATAATCAGTTTTTACTATTTCATGTTGTTTGCAAGTCTCATCTTTTTGAAGCTTAAAGTCTCCTGAAATTAGCCATTTTTCTTCAGCAAAAATAAATCTTATTTGACTTGATCCAAGGATGTGACCGGAAGGATGAAAAGAAATTTTGATGCCATTTATCTTGAATTCTTCTCCATAATCAAAAGTCTTGATTTTTACATTATCTCCAACTCTTTCTTTAAGAATTATCGCAGTCTCGTAAGTTGAAAAGTATTCTTCACATCCAAATGTAAAGTGATCAAAATGAGCATGGGTTATTAATGCTCTTTTAACTGGCTTACTTGGATCAATCCAGATATTAGCAAGTTCACAATAAAGATTTCCATCTTTATATCTAATTAAATCTTCTTGTTTAATTCTCAAAACTAAATTAAATACAATGAAGACAATTTAGCTAATTATGCCCATGCTTGTTTTGATAAAGCTATGGCTGAAATTGTAAGTAAAGCAATAACTACAAATTTGTTACTCCAATTAATCATGAATGAACTAATTTTGTTAAAAGAAACTCTATTAGATGACATAATATTTTTCTGATTCAGAATGTGATGATTTTCATTATTTTTTAAGTAATTTAAATTTTTAATCTCATTTATTAATTTAGATTCGCAAGTTGAGAGTTGTTCTACTTGATTTAATAAATCAATATCTTCTGGTCTTAATAAAGAATTCAATTCTTTAATTTGCTTTTCGTTTTTCACAAGAAATTCATTAACTATCTCATCCGTTCCTAATCCCTTCTTTAAATTTAAAAGAATATCATCTCTTTCCCAAGATTTTTCAAGAGAATTTAAAATTTTGCTTATGCTCATTTTAAGTATTTTTACTTATGATAAATTATTATTTTTTTCTTCTGTGGCTTATTGCTTTAAGTAATTAGAAAAAATTATTTTTATTTAAGATTTACGAATAAGTCTGTTTGTAAAATATTTTATCTTAACTTTTTCGGGAATTTTTTTAGAACTGCTTTTGGTTTTGACTTTATTTAAATTGATCACTTCATCTGACACATTTTTGCCCGTTTCAAAATAACTTTTAATTTTATCTAATTCTTCTTCATTCAATCTTTTTGTCGCACCTTTTGCGTTTATTCCAAGTTTCTTGCAGGCTAGTAATATTCTGTTACTTTCGACATTAAGATCTTTGGCAATACTGAAAATCGGAGTTTTGATAGACATTATTTTCTTTACTATGAAATTTATTATTTATAATATATTTATAATTTTGGAATTAAATATATTTTTAACTATTATTAATTTGAAAAATTTTTCAATTAAGCTACTTCATCTTCGAAATTATTTAAATCATTAAACTTTTTCTTCATGGTTGGGTTATTTCTTGTTAATTTCTTTACTGTTAAATCTTGAGATTTACTGTCAGCGGATAAAAGATGTTTTTTTGAAAGAATTAAAGCCTCCTTTGTTTTTTGTAAATGTGTTATTGATTTATCAATTTCTGAAATTGCATCATTAAATCTATCTTGCGCAAGTGAAACATTTTTACCAACTGCATTCTTAAATTGCTCAAGAGTACTTTCAAAATTAGTTATGTCATAATTTTCCCGTTTCATTAAATCAATTTGTGATTTGTATTTTAAGGTTTCCATAGAGGCATTTCTTAGCAGAGAAATAATTGGCAAGAAAAATTGTGGTCTTATCACATACATTTTTGGGAATCTATGTGAAACATCTACAATCCCTGCATTGTATAGTTCACTATCTGGTTCTAGAAGAGAGACGAGCACTGCATATTCACAGGCTTTTTGTCTTCTATCTTTATCTAATTCTTTTAAAAAATCTTCGTTTTTTCTTTTGTTAGTTCCATTTATACTTTCGTTCTTCATCTCAAACATTATGGATACAATTTCAATTTTATTATTATCAAATTCCCTAAATATATAGTCACCTTTACTTCCGGAAGTAACGTCATTATCTTTTTCAAAATATGAGTTTTTAAATGCTGAAGCCCTGTTAAGATTGAATTGAGTTTCGCAATGGATTTCTAAAGTTTCGCCTACCATCTTTGTAGACAATCTAGATTTCATTTCTCTTAGCTCCTGAATAGTCAAATCTCTTTCAGTAATTTTGCTTTTAAACTTTTCTTCAATCATTTTTTCATTAATTGATTGTTCAAGTCTTATCTTTTCAATGGCATTTGTTAGAGATGAATTCTCTTTTTCTAAATTACTAACGGCTTCGTTGACTCTATTTTTTAAAGATAATTCGGAAATTAAAGACTGGTTTTTAATTTCATCCCTTAATTTATTCAATTGATTATTCAGTGAATTTATTGTAGTTTTTGCTTGATTTCTTAAATCATTCAACTCATTTGTTTTCTTCTCTTCTGAGATTTTTAATTTAGATTGAAGAGCTTGGATTTCAGTCTCTTTAACAGTGTTTTGCTCTATTAACTGTATTTTTAATTCTTGCTTTAAAATTTCCATAGCTTTTTTATTATCTTCTTGGGCTAATGCAATTCTTTCTTTTATTTGTTTATTAAATTCTTCGTCCTTTATTTGAAGAAGTATCTCTTGAAAGCTGCTTGGATCAATTCGGAATGTTTTGCCACATGAGGGACATTTAATATCTTTCATTTTGTAATTGCAAAATTTATTCTTAGAAAGGATTTAATATTCGAATTTTTTGAAATGAATATTGTTCTTGACTAAGAATAAACAAGTATTCACTATTATGCATTAAAAATAAAATAAATAACTACTGGATATTATATTAATCCTGAGTCTTTAAGAATATTTATTTTATTTGCTAATTCTATATCTTCAGATGATATGGAACGATCTAACATTTTATGAGAGGAAACTGTATATCCACTGTCATCAACAAATTCATCCTCTGCATCATTTAAATGCAACTCGTCATTTTTGACTTCTTTGTAATTTTTTGGATTGTATAAATTTGATTTACTAATATTGCCATATCCAAAATTTGCAATTCCTCTGGCATCTAATGCCTCCTCAACTAATAATCCAACAACTTTAGATCTACTTATGGATTCGCTTTTGGATATTTCATCAATAATTTCAAGGACCCTTTTTCTAGGGAGATACCCTATCCTTTTAACTTTATTTTCCATGAAATTTTAGATATGTCGTTATTGTAACACTTTTGTCAAATCTAACTAGATTTATGTTGATAGTTCTAAAGTTATAAGATAATAAAAACATAATCTAAAAACGTTTAATGGGAGCTTAAGTATCAATTAGTAAACAGGATTATTTATTTGCCTGCTCTAATTAATCTCTCATATTAGATTAACATTTCAAATTTTTTCAATTTAAATTATAAATTTATGAAAAACAAACTATATGACAATGCTGATAGTTTTGCAATGTCATTTGATGAAGAATGGGGAAAAATTGTTTGTGATGATAAGAGCCTAAAGATAGAAAAGGTATTAGAAGTTTTATCTGATCATCCTTTTTTAATTTCTAATTCAGAAAACGCAAAAAAATTGGCGGAATTTAGAGTATTTTCCCTAAAGAAATTCTAATAATAATTTTTAATTTTATTTTCATTAAATAAGTTAAATTCTCAAAAACAAAGATTTACATAGATGGTGAATTAAAAAATCCTTTGCTATATAAAAATATCGTAATACCTATAATTGGACCTAACCCAAATATAAAAAGAACTAATTTTGCAGAATTTTTTGTTTGACCTAATTCTGTATTTTTTTTATAAGATTTAGTTTGAATTTTTCTTGTCTTTTTTTTGTTTTTCATTAAATTTACTCTACTACATTAAAACTTTAAAATTTGGAATAATTATTATTTCTCAGGTTATTTTAATTTTAACTAAATTAAACTAGGCATTACAAAAACACAATAAGGTATAATGAAAAAATTAAAAAAGTAAATATGAGTGCAACTAAGAGAGAGGAAGTAAGTTCTCACCTTAGATATATTAGGTTAGAGCTTAGAGAAATGCATCAAATGCTAATCAAGGACGATTTGCTACCTGATTTAAATGAAGCAAAGGAAGTCCATTCTCAGTTAGATGCTTTACTAGATTTAGTATCAGAAAAAAGAGTAAAAAAGATTAATAATCAATTTGGTAATTCTAAATCATTTGAATAAGCTTATTAATAATTACTTGTCGATTCTATTTTTTTACGATTATCATGCATCATCTCTAATTTATTGTAAATTTCTTTAATTTGGATTTGTAATAAATCAGTTGAATTAATATTGCTTAAAGCTTCCATTGCTGAAAGAAGACTTTCTTTTGCTTCAATTAAATGTCTACATTCTTTACTTCCTGCTTCGTAAGACATAATTTTATTTAAATTTGTATTATTACAAATATAAAAAAAATTGTTCAGTATTGCTTGATACTCTTATTACAAGGAACCTTAATATTGTCTTTTCTAATACATTAAAGCTTTTTAATTTTACTAGTATGTAATAAAAAACTATGCACCAAAATTTTCAAAATTATGAATTCTGTATTAAGGTTGCTATTGATAATGCAAAAAAAAGAATTCATCTATTAGATGAATCTGAAAAAAATTGTGTTTTAGAAGAGTACAAAGAATGGTTCAATGAAGATTTCAGTAATCACCAAGTTTTACTCCTTAGAGAAGACCCAATTATTTAGAGTAACACTTAAAAGAAGTTTAATTCTTTGAATTTGAAGTAATCTTGAATAAAAAATAAAGACTAAAAATAAAAATTACTATCAAAAAAACAGTTAATGAAGATAAGTTATACATGTTTATGCCACCTATTCACTATTTCATAGTATCAAATTTAATAACTTTTTTCTTTGAATTCAGCTTTCTTTAAAAAGTGAAAAAATAAATTTTTTTAAAAACTTTTTTTCTAAAAAAATCTCCTTAGATTTATAATTTTTTAATTTCTTAAAAATCGAATCTACTAAATATTCTGATTTTGGATTCATAATATAAACTATTTTTCTAACAAATAAATTTTCTCTTCTCCAATTTTATCTGGTTTTGTTATTTTACAACCTTTATCTTTTTCCATATCACAATCTTTTGTGGCAGGGACCGATTTCCAGGTACAAATTTTTTCTTGAGAATCTTCTTTTATAATAGTCCATCCATCATTAAGGTATTCTGATATCCTGTTTTCTCCACAAGAAAACTTTATTTCCATCCTTTTCGAATCTGAATTCGTATTCTCATTAATATTTACGTCTGAATTATTTATAGGTTTGTCTTCATTTAATGTTGTTTTACAAGAAGTTAGGAAAATTAAAACTATAAATATTTTTGAAAATTGATTTATTCTATTCATTTTCTTTTGAAATTTTATAATAATTAACTATTCAAATTATAGTTTATTTTGATTCTATTAATTTTAGTAGTTGATCCATCTTATTCATCAATTTTTTTATTTCTTCTGGCTGAGGCATTAATAATTCTTCTGTAACTGATAAATGCATTTTTTTTAAGTTTTGCCTTAAATCTTTTAAATGATTTTTTACGCTTTCTTTCTTTTGTTTTATATCTGTCATGGTTTTAGAGTTTAAATTTAATATCTCATTAAATTTATAATTATAGTGTAAGTAGGTAAATTGGTTAAAAATTAAAATTTTAATTTTTTAAATTTTCAATTTCATAGATTTCTTCACCGCCATAACAAAAGTTTGTTGATAACATCTTTAACTCCTTATCATTAATTAGTAAAATATCCTTGTTTTTTATGATATAGTTTTTCGCTATCGCTTCACAATCTAATTTGTTTTTTGCATGTCTAATAACTGGATAAATATAAGTCAATACACCAATTACAAATAGTATAGTTAGTAATGATTTTTTTTCATTTTTTATGATTTCTTTAGATTTCTTTTTTGTTTTTAATATTTTAATTAGTAGGTTATCTGGCAATCCTATTTGTACGAATAACAACTCTACCCACCATGGAAGATTTTTATCTTTTTTTTTCTTAGCGTTCTTAGAACTATTCATTTTCGTATCTGCATAATTTTGGTTTCAAACTAGCCTTGTATTACTAGTTTCTTTTTTATCCATATCATCTAATAATTTACTTGGGAAATAGAGTTTTTATTTTGATTTGGAAACTATATTTTTATTTTATAAATTTTATTTAAATTTATCTTAGATTTTTAGTATTGTAAATTTGTATTTTAAATAAAATTTGTAGATGCCTAAAAAAAGAAGGAAGTTAAATAAAGATTTCGAAAAAAAAATAAATTCAATAAAAAAAAATGTAGAATTAGTCCTAGCTAAAATTTTCGACATTGACGATGAAGATATACAAAAAGAATATATGAGCGCGTTCAATGGAGTTGTTAATTTATACGACGAATTAAAAGAAGATTATGAAAAAAAGGGATTTAATGATAATTCTGAAGTAATTATGAGAAATTATGATAAATCTTTTAGTCTATTCGAATCTGAATTTGAGATTTAGGTTTAATTGCTTTTGTATGGTATTACAGGGATTTCAATAAAATTACCCTTTTCCATATTAGATCTTTTCTTTTGCAAATTTTTTATACAAGTTGATACTCGCATCTCTTTTCTGCAAATTTTTTTGATTTTGTAATCAGTCAGTGAGAATGATTTTTGTTCCAAGATTACGAAACCAAAAATGATTAAAAATAATTTAAAAGTAAATTTCATTTTTTTATTTGTAAATAATTTTTAATTATCTTTTAGTAAATCACACCTCATTATAAATATCTATCATCTGTTTTAATTCATCTTTACTTAGATCTGTTGATATAAATACTTCTTGGGCTGTTTTACCTTTTCTTGCAATTGCTTTATATCCGTTTATAGTTTTTACTGATAATCTTATTATCAATTTAGAAGATCGCCCTCTTACTCTTGATATTACAGCGGGCGTTATTGTCTTAATATTTAAATTAAGTGCCAACTTTTGCAGTATAGGTATTAAACCCTCGATATTTGAACTATGGTTTAGTACTAACCTTCCCAATTTTCTTTTCTTAAAATTCTATTAAAAAAATTGTGTTTCTGAGAAATTAACTTTAACTTTAGATTGAATAAAAAAATTTGAAGTTCTGTTATATTTATATAAGTGATTTAAATCTAATGATCTTTCAGATTGGATGGGCTGCATTAGCCGCAATTTTTACTTTTTCAATTGCAATGGTTGTTTGGGGAAGAAATGGTGACGGCTCTATTGACATATGATTTCATCTTTAACTAATGAGGTATATTTAAGTAATTTTCTTATTTCTACCTCATTCGTTTTACTAATATTCATAACATTTGCGGTAATTTACATATCTTACGTTTCTTGGAAAGATAAAAAAAGATTAAAAAAATAGATATTATTTTTCTTGGTTTTTTTTCTTATCCTTAATTCTGAGCTCTTCAATTAATTCTTTTGCTTGTTCCAATTTAGATATGCTGCTTTTGTAAATCCCAATATCTTTCTCTGCTTTATTAACAGATAAGTTTAATTTTTCAAAAATATCAGAGGTCATCTTATTTTTATCTGATTCATTTTTCTCTTTGAAATCAAGGGAGTTTGAAATTAATATATATATCCCTAAGTTCAAAATCCTTGAGGAATAAGGTTTAGAATTGCTTTTTTTTATTAACAATTTCAAAATATCGCTTGATGTTTTATCTTTAAATTCCTTTTGTAATTTTTGAGATATTTCATTTATTTCCTTTGCTTCAAAATTTGTAGAACTGCATAAAGATTCAAAAAGTAGATCCAAGTGTTTTTCAGGTTGATATCCTTTCATTAATTCTTTAAATGTTTCGGTTAGACCGACACAAAAGAGATAATCTTGCGTAAATTCATTTTGATGGTTTAGAAGATTAAGTTCGACAAGCATTTCATCAACTATTCTTTTATATAAACCTGGAATGACGTAAGGAAATTTTTCATGAAATAACTTTTTGCTATCTGAAACAGTCAATTTTTCTTTCAATTTTTTATATGTAAACCTTAATAAGGTTAGCGTATGTTGACTCAATATCGTTAATATCTAATAAACAGATAAATATTATTATGATCCCTTTAGTTTTAGAAGAATCAGGCGGTAGTGAAAGAGTCTTTGATATTTATTCAAGATTATTAAGAGAAAGAATAATCTTTTTGGGAGAACAAGTTACCAGTGAAACTGCTAATAGAATTGTTGCTCAATTATTATTCCTTGAAGCAGAGGATCCAGATAGGGACATTTATATGTACATAAATTCACCAGGGGGATCCGTATATGATGGATTGGGTATATTTGACACGATGCAGCATGTTAAGCCTGATATTCATACAGTTTGTGTAGGCCTTGCAGCTAGTATGGGTGCATTCTTACTTGCGGCAGGTACTAAAGGTAAAAGGAGTAGCCTTAGACATTCAAGAATAATGATTCATCAACCACTTGGTGGTGCTAGAGGACAAGCAAGTGATATAAGAATTCAAGCAGATGAAATTCTGTTCTTAAAAGAGAGACTTAATTCTGAATTATCTGAGAGAACTGGGAAAGATTACGACACTATAAAAGAAGATACCGATAGAGATTTTTATATGTCACCAAACGAAGCTGTTGAATACGGTTTAATTGATCTTGTACTAGATAAAAAACCTATTAAAGTTTAGCTTAATAATTGAGGCGTCCTTTCTTTCTCAGGAATTTTAGTAAATTCGGAAAGAATACTTACAAATTCATCACCATCTAATGTTTCTTTTTCGATTAATAGGTCAACTATCTTATCCATAGCTTCTCTATTTTTGCTTACTATATCGTAAGTTTCTTTATAACACTCTTTTACCATTACTCTAACACTTTCATCTATTTGTTTAGAGATTGAATCAGAAACCTCACTTCTAGTCATTAAATCTCTACCTACAAATACTTCTTGATTACCGCTTTCTAAAGCTATCGGCCCTAAATTACTCATTCCAAATCTGGTAACCATTTGGCGTGCCATTGAAGCAACTTGTTGGAAATCACCTCCAGCTCCTGTTGTAATCTCACCTTTTCCAAAAACTACATCTTCAGCAGCTCTTCCTCCTAAAGCACCCATTATTCTAGCTTTTAGTTGTGCCCTGCTAACAAGGGTTTGTTCATCGTCTGGGGTAAACCAAGTTAATCCTTTAGCCTGACCTCTTGGAATAACTGTTACTTTTTGAACAGGATCATGTGCCTTCACAAGTGAACCTATAAGAGCATGACCAACTTCGTGATAAGCAATTAATCTCTTACTCCTACCATCTGTTAAAGGAGAACCTTCCATTCCAGCGACAATCCTATCTACAGAGTCATCAATTTCTGAAATACTAATAGAGTCTTTTCTTCTCCTAGCGGTTAAGATAGCAGCTTCATTTAATAAGTTTGCTAAATCTGCTCCTGTAAATCCCGGTGTTCTTCTCGCAATACTTTCCAGTGTTAAATCCTCTTGAAGTTTCTTATTCCTAGCATGAACTTCCAATATTGATAGTCTGCCTTTAATATCAGGTGCGTCTACAGTTACTTGTCTATCAAATCTGCCAGGCCTCATTAAAGCAGAATCCAAGACATCGGGTCTATTTGTGGCTGCAATTATTATTATCCCACTATTACCTTCGAAGCCATCCATTTCAGTGAGTAATTGGTTGAGAGTTTGTTCTCTCTCATCGTTGCCTCCACCAATACCTGCGCCTCTTTGCCTTCCGACAGCATCGATTTCATCAATAAAAATTAAACAAGGACTATTCTCTTTAGCTCTTTTGAATAGGTCTCTAACTCTACTAGCACCAACACCAACAAACATTTCAACAAATTCAGAGCCTGATAGTGAGAAAAATGGTACACCTGCTTCACCTGCTATTGCTTTTGCTAAAAGGGTTTTACCAGTACCAGGAGGACCTACAAGTAGAACTCCTTTCGGAATTCTTGCGCCAACAGAAGTAAATTTTTCTGGTTTTTTCAGAAAAGTGACAACTTCTTGCAAATCCTGTTTGGCTTCATTAACCCCTGCAACATCATCGAAAACAACTCCTGTTTCAGCTTCCATTGCAAATCTTGCCTTTGTTTTTCCAAACTGCATTGCTTGGCCCGGCCCCCCTGGCATACCATTTGACCTCCTTGCTAATAAAATTAAACCTCCAATTAAGATAGCTGGGAAGAGTAAATTACCCAAAACACCTAATGCAGGAGGCGCTGTTTTAATAGGATGTACATCAAAACTGATTCCCTCATTTTTTAAAATATTTATAAGTTCTGGTGTCAGGCCCGGAAGATCTACACGTAATCTTTGGACTTTATTATCTAAGTCTGAATCTATTGTCTCTATAACTGCATTTCTGCCTCCCTCAAAAATATCAACAGATGTAACTCTTCCTGAACTAATGTAATCTAAAAATCTGCCATAACTAACTCTTGCTACCGCAGAATTTCTTGGCGCAACAGTAGTTCCATTAGATTTCAGCGAATCAACATTGCTTGAAGATAAAAATTGGTAAGAAAGTGCTATTACTAGAAGTATAGGTAAAGCCCATAAAATTAATGTTTTAAATTTCTGATTCATTAATTTGTAGAAAGTTAATTCTAAGATTGTAGAATGAATCAGTGCATTTCGTTGATATTTTCTCTAACTTTATGCTTATACTACCCTTAAATGTATCCGATTTATAAATGAAATTTGAGATTAACGATAAGGTTAAGTTGATTGCGCCGGTCTCATACTTGAAGACTTCAGATAATATGCCTATGCTAAGACCCCCCGATCTAGTGGCAATTGATGAAATTGGAGAAATCCTATCAATCAAATCCCCAGACACTGTTGAAGTCAAGTTTAGAAGAGGTTCGTTTTTAATCGATATTGATAAGATTGAGAAAAACTAATTTAAAAGTTTTTCTTCCACTTATTAGAAATTTCTAAACATATTTTTTCATTTCCAGAAATACTCAGAAAAGGTTTTGACAAATATTTTTTAGTTAATTTAAGAATATCTAGGGAAGATATTTCCTTTATTTTTGAATTTAAATCGATCTCAGAGATTGGTGAAATTCCATAACTAATTAACTGTATCTTTCTCTGTAAAACTTCATCTAGTGATTGACTACCTAATAGAAAAGAACCTTTTAGTTTCTCTTTTGCTAAAAATATTTCAACATCAGTCAACGGATTAAAAAGTAAATTTTTCCATAGTGTTGATAAAAGTTCAAAAGCAAAAAGTGCTTGCTTATTAGATACGGATAAATAAATTAAAAATGGGGCATTCCCACCCCTAATAGGATAATAAACACCTAAATCGTAAGTGATACCATGTTTTTCTCTAAAAAGTTTAAATAAAGCAGCGCTCATTCCATAAGATAAATGCGACTCCAAAACCTTAAGTGGTAAATATTCACTACTACTTCGCGAGCAAGTTTGGTCACCCATCATTATTATTGTTTGATTTGAATCATTATTATTGAAGTCAAATCTATTGTTAGGACTTAAATCGTGATTTATATTAATTAACTTTTCTTCTAAGGGTTTTTTTTCTAATGTTTCTATACTTACTCCATTTATTTCAAAATTATTTGAAATTAAATACTTATCTCGAATTTTGAAATTTTTAAACTCAAGCAAAATATCTTCATAGGTAATCTTTGAGACATCATTTGAATTGCCATTTGTATTAAAGGCATAAGGATGATTTGAGTAAACAATTCTTCTCCAATTTTCAAAACAGATATTAAATGGATTCTCTTTATCTTTTTTGATGTGATCAATAGAAGATTTTTTTACTTTTTTAAATTCAGATTCCAAGAGGATTGGTTTATTGATTATTAACTCTAATAAAGGTAATAATTTGCTGAAATGTTCATTTAGGGATTTAATACTTAATAGAATGCCATCTTCAAATATTTCTTGATTTAATTCTGCTCCATAAGACTCAATATACTCAGAGAGAGTGAAATTGTTAAAACCTTCACATCCTCTGGTAAGTAATGAACAAAGGATCTTGTTTATCCCTTTTTTGCCAGTACTATCCATATCACTCCCCCCTTTAATCCAAATTGAAGCAGTTGAAAAATTTCTTTTTTTATTATTTAAAAAATATCTTTTTAACATTTACCAGGGGACGCAACTAATGTAAATTTCTCTCCACGGATAAATTCTGTGATCTCTTTGAAGTTATCCAAGTCATTCCAATATTTTAAATGAATCTCTAAATTACTTATTGAAGATTTCCTCCCCCAAAGAAGTTCATTTCCAAAGAATGAAGAGAGTTGTGTAGATGTCTCTAAATTAAAGATATAATTACTTTTAACAATATTTATTGCTTTTTTTATTTCATACAAACCCAAGACTTCACAATTTGAGATCTCATCTATTGTTTTATTAATTTGCTTTTCTACTAAATCAATATCTTTGGACTCGCAGCTTGCTTCTATTATAAATAATCCTCCTAATTCTCCAGCATTTACATCTACATATACCGATTCAACAAGATTAGTATCTTCTTTTAAAATTTTAACTAATCTGCTGTTTCTTCCAACAGAAAGTATGGATGCTAATATCTCAAGTCCAATAATAATTTTTTGATCATTTAGGTTTGGAATAAACCAAGCCATAAATATTCTTGAAAACTCTAAATTGTCAAACTTAACTGACTCTCTACCATTCCTAATTTTTAAAGAAGGTTTACATTTTAAATTTATTAAATTTGGACTTTCTTTTATGCCAGATAGATCACTTTTTTCAAAAATTTTATAAATTTCTTCGGAGAGATTCCCTGCAATTGCAATACAAATTTTTTCGGTAGTGTAATGTTTGCTATGAAATTTCACAAGGTCATTTATCTCTAAGTTTTTAATACTATGTTCAGTTCCCAGAATCGAATTGGCATAATTCGGACTTAACCAAACCCTTTTCAAAAAATAATTAAATAGCCTCTCTTCAGGCTGATCATTTTGTTGTTTTATTTCATCAATAACTACCCCTTTTTCTTTTATAAATTCATCAGGATTAAAATCTGGATCAACCACAATATTTGTCAAAAGAGCAAGTGATTCTTTAAAGTTATTGGGTGGAACTAAGACATGGTAATGTACATCATCATAACCAGTTGAAGCGTTGCTTACTCCGCCTAGTGATTCAATTTTATGGTCAAACTCACCTGGCATTATTTTGTTAGATCCTTTAAAAATCATATGTTCAAGAAAATGAGCAGTGCCATTTTTATCAACATCTTCAAATGAAGAACCTGCTTTGCACCAAATATCAATGCTTATAAGCGGCAATTCTTTATTGTCCACAAACACACATCTAGTTTTGCTTGAATGGGTGTAGTAGTTAATTTCTCCTACTTTCATTTCGGTTCTCTCTTTAAATTCTATTTTGGTACTTTTTAGCTTTGTTGTCTGAATCTTTAACTAAAACAAAATTAACTGACCCTCTTATTTTGGATTTGTTACAAAATATTAGAGAGCATAGATCAATGCTTGAGGACCTTAAGAGTATAAAAATTGATCCAAAACTAACTAACATAACATCTAAAGAAATTGGTAGAGAACTTTATATTGAAAATGAATTTCATAAAGCAAAAGGTTTTAGAAAGTTACATATTGAAGTAGCAGAATTTTCAAAGAATCTTAAAATATTACACTGCGTTTTTTTCCCTGATCCAAAGTTTGATATCCCAATTTTTGGGATGGATTTGGTAAAAATAAATGACATTGTTTCTGCTGCCATTGTTGATTTATCCCCGGCGTCACAAAACCAAGGTTTGAAATACGAAAAATTACTTTCTGAAGTTGATAAAAGTTCTTTTACCTCTTTGAGAGAGATTCCTAAATGGGGGGGGATTTTTTCTAATAATGTATTTTTTGCTTCCTTAAAAAGTAAATCTGAAAAAAATGATTTTTGTAGAGTTGTGGATCAATACCTGACTATTCTGATCAAATTAAGTAAGAGAGCTAAACCGGAAGTTAGTGAGAAAATTATCCAAGAAAGAATAGATTTTCAAAAAAATTATTGTGTTCAACAAATGAAAAATGAGAAGACTAGCATGGTTCTTCTAAAATATTTTGATGAAAAATGGGTTAATAACTACATAAAAACAGTACTCTTCGATTTTTAATGAAATTAAAAATATTAAAAAATTTATTTATTTATTTATTATTATTTACACCAATATCTCTTGGGGTTATTTCCTGTTCTGGAAATAATAAATCTAGTTCAAAATTTAAAGAGGAAATAACTTCAGATTTCATACCTTCTATTAAAGCTGTTGCCGCACTTGGTCAACTTTCTCCTTCGGGAGAGATTAGACAATTGGCAGCTCCAATAAGTCAGTTTGGCTCTTCCCCCCGAATTGTCGAAATTTTAGTAAATGAAGGAGATTTCGTAAAAAAAGGTGATATCCTCGCTATCTTTGAAAATGGAGAAAAATTAATCGCTGATCTTGAAAGAAACGAAAATCTAATTAATATTATTAATGAAGAAATTACCCTAAAGAAAGATCAAATTAAAAGATATGAATTGGCTTTGAACAACGATGTATATTCTTTTGTAGAGTTTTCGCAGAGAAAAGATGAATTATTAAAATTGCAAAAACAGAAAATAAACCTTATCGGAGATCAAAAAAACATCAAGATAGATCTATTTAATTCAAAACTAAGGAGTCCAATCGATGGTTTTATCCTTGGAATAAAAACGAAAGTTGGTGAAAGGCCACAAAATGAAGGGATTTTGGATATTGGTTCTAGTCAAAAAATGGAAGCTTTAATAGAGGTATATGAATCTGACATCGATAGGGTCTTTATCTCTCAGAATGTTGAATTGAGCAGTGAAAATGGAGGTTTCCAAGAAAATCTTAAGGGAAAGGTGATTAGGATTAGTCCTCAGGTAAAACAAAGAAAAGTTCTATCGACTGATCCAACAGGGGATGCTGACTCACGAATTATCGAGGTACTAGTAAAACTAGATCAAGACTCTATAGATATCGTTCAAAACTATGCAGGAATGAAAGTGATTGCAAAATTTATTCCCTAATGAGTTTTTCTTTTTTAAAATTTAGAAAAATTCCATTAGCTTGGTTGTTATTAACTAGGCAACCATTAAGGCTAGCAGTTGCCATAGCTGGAATCAGTTTTGCAGGGATTTTGATGTTTATGCAATTAGGTTTTAGAGATGGTTTATTTGACACGAGCGTAACTATTCATAAACTTCTTGATGCCGATCTTGTTTTGATAAGTCCCAGATCAAAAAGTTCTATAAGCATGAGTGGATTCCCAAAAAGAAGATTAATTCAAACTCTCGCAGTAGAGGATGTTGAAAAAACTGCTCCTGTTAATCTAAATTATTTACTTTGGAGAAATCCCGAAAATCTTAAAACTAGATCAATACTTGCATTAGGTTTTAATCCCTCCGATTCGCTTCTTTTAGATGAGGGATTCTCAAAGAAAGCCTATAAATTGAGAAATCCATCAAGAGTACTTTTTGACAAACTATCTAGACCTGAATTTGGACCGATTGAAGAATGGTTCTTATCTGAAAAAAAAGTTGAGACTGAGGTTGCAGGGAAAAGAGTAATTGTTGAGGGCCTTGTTGAGTTGGGACCATCTTTTGGCGCAGATGGTAATTTGATAACTAGTCGAGAAACCTTCTTAAGACTTTTTCCTGCTAATCCTCCTGGCAGTATAGAAATTGGTTTGGTAAAGCTAAAAAAAGGATCTGATCCTGAATTGATTTCAAGGATATTAAATAACTCACTCCCAAATGATGTTAGGGTTCTTACAAAAAATCAATTTATAGAATTTGAGAAGAATTATTGGAAAAATAGTACTGCAATAGGTTTTATATTTAGTTTGGGAGCATTGATGGGTTTCGTTGTAGGGTGTGTGGTTGTTTATCAAATTCTTTATAGTGATGTTACAGACCACCTCCCAGAGTACGCCACCTTATTGGCAATGGGGTATAGACTTAAGTCCCTTTTCTTTGTTGTAGCAAGAGAGGGGTTTTTATTGGCATTGTTTGGTTATTTACCAGCTTATTTATCTGGTCAAATACTTTACTCAGTTATAAGAAGTTCAACAAAACTCCCAATAATAATGGACGCAGACAAAACTATTTTAATTTTCGTATTAGTTTTAGTTATGTGTATGGGGTCCGCCGCTGTTGCGATGCGTAAATTAGTTGACGCTGATCCTGCCGAAATTTTTTAACAATTGAAGATAAATGGTTAAAGCTAATAAATCAAAAAATAACGTTAAAAACCTTAAAACAGTTTCAATAAATAATTTGAGTCACTTTTATGGAAAAAATGAGAATAAAAAACAAGTTCTTAATGACGTTAATTTAAATATTGATAAAGGAGAGTTGGTTCTGTTGAAAGGACCTTCAGGATGTGGTAAAACGACTCTTTTAACATTAATTGGTGCCTTGAGAACCTGTCAAAGTGGAGACTTAACTGTATTAAATAATCAGTTAAATGGAGCATCAAGGAAAACTCGTCAGATTCTTAGAAGAAGTATTGGAATGATTTTTCAAGGTCACAATCTTCTGAGATGTTTAACAGCAGAACAAAATGTCCAGATGGGTGCCGATTTAATAAAAGGTTTAACATATTTGCAAAGACGTCAAATAGCACGGAATTGGTTGTCAGCAGTAGGATTAGAAGAACATCATAAAAAGTTGCCAAATGACTTATCTGGTGGTCAGAAACAGAGAGTAGCAATTGCTAGAGCTTTATCTGCTAAACCAAAACTTTTATTGGCTGATGAGCCCACTTCTGCTTTAGATAGTGTCACAGGAAGAGAAATAGTAACCCTTTTAAGGAAACTAGCAAAAGAGCAAAATTGTTCTGTACTTATGGTGACGCATGATCCAAGAATTTCTGATATGGCTGATAGGATATTAAACATGGAAGATGGTAAAATATATAGTGCTCATAGTGAGCTAATATAATTAAAAGTTAAAAATTCTATGTCTAAGAGAAGGAATTTAAAAAAAGAAAAGCAGGAACGTAATAGAGCCTATGCTAGAAAATTCAAAAAAAGGAAATTAAGAACTGATGGAAGACCTGATGGTGGAAACGTTACAGGCACAGCAAATAACGGCGGTGCAGCTGATTAGGGAAGATCTTTTATTTTTTTCTTTTGGAGTTTAATATATCATGCATATTTAAGACATAATCATGAATGTAAGTATTGTTATACCAACTTACAATAGATTACCTATTTTAGAGAAATGTCTATTTGCGCTTGAGAATCAAAAATTAAATGCAATTATCAGTAATTATGAAGTAATAGTAGTAGATGATGGATCAACTGATGGGACAACCTCATGGATAAATAAAAACAAAGCTAATCTCCCACACGTTATTCTATTTCAGCAAGAACATGGTGGACCTGCACTTGGAAGAAATCTGGGAGTAATTAAATCAAAATATGAAATTATTATATTTATTGATAGTGATCTTATTGTTTTAGACAATTTTATAAATTGCCACGTAGAAAAATTACTTGCATCTTGGAGAAAAAATGATAAAAAATGTTTTACCTATGGCTCGGTAGTCAATACATCCAATTTTCTAAATCCTCAGACTGAAAAACATAAAATAATGGACACTTCTTTTGCATACTTTGCTACTGGAAATGTAGCGATATCAAAAGAATTGATTTTAAGTGTGGGATTATTTGATACTTCTTTTAGTCTTTACGGTTGGGAGGATTTAGAACTTGGAGAAAGATTAAAAAAAATTGGGACAAAATTAATTAAATGCCCAAATGCAGTCGGTTTTCATTGGCATCCACCATTTAATTGTGAACAAATAGATTCATTAATAGCTCAAGAAAAACAGAGAGCAAAAATGGCTTTAGTGTTTTATAAGAAACACCCAAATTTAAGGGTTAGATTTATGATTCAATTAACTCCTCTCCATAATTTACTTTGGCAAATTTTTTGCTTGGGAGGATTAATCAGTGTTGATAGAATCCTTCCTTTATTAAAATTCCTAGTCAATATTAGAAGAAATAGACTTGCACTTGAGATACTTAGAATCCCTCTAAATATGATATACATTAAAGAGTTAACCAAATCAAGATAAAAAACTTTTAGAAATACACATCACTTGCTAGAATGTTTGAATTAAATTTCACACATCTGGCAGTTTCGGGTGAATTATTGATATTAATTCCCCGTCAGATGGAGGCTAACCCGAAACCCTTTTTAAATTATGGCTGTTGTATCACTATCAGAAATGATGGAAGCTGGTGCTCATTTTGGGCATCAAACTAGACGTTGGAATCCCAAGATGTCTAAGTATATATATTGCGCGAGAAATGGAGTTCATATTATTGATCTCGTAAAAACAGCATTGTGTATGAACAATGCATATAAATGGACCAGAAACGCTGCAAAAAGCGGTAAACGTTTCTTATTTGTCGGTACAAAAAAACAAGCATCAGATGTAGTAGCTCAGGAAGCTACACGCTGTGGAGCTGCATATGTAAATCAAAGATGGCTTGGAGGGATGTTGACTAATTGGACAACAATGAAAGCTAGGATTGAGAGATTAAAGGATCTAGAAAGAATGGAAAGTAGTGGTTCAATAGCAATGAGACCTAAAAAAGAAGCTGCAGTATTAAGGAGAGAACTTGAAAGATTACAAAAATATTTAGGTGGACTTAAGGGTATGAGAAGATTGCC
>QCQK01000003.1 GCA_003209565.1 Prochlorococcus sp. AG-449-J16
AATTAAGGAGAGTGGTGGAAAAAGTCAAATATATGCTGCAAAACCAAGAAATGATAAGTTTGATCAAATAAATTGTTGGATTGAAAAGATTAATACAAGGCTTAATTCTAAAAATGTTATTGATTTTATATATGATATTTCTAAGGATGATCTTTTATATAAATATTTTTACATTGAAAATATATCTAAAGAAATTAAGAAACATAATCTAAAATTAGATTTTACTAAATTTAATTTATTACAAGATAAAATTTATAAAATAAAAGAAGGTTTCTTTACTGAATTTGTAAGAATATTTACCCAACTAGCCTATATAAAATTAATTGAATTAAAGAAAAGTTTTTCTATTTTCAACTTCAATGATCTTATAAAGACTGTAGAAAATACTTTTATAGATTCGGAAATTACTAATAGTAATACTTTATCCAAAATTCAAAAAAGATTTAATTGTGTCTTAGTTGATGAGTTCCAAGATACAGATATTACTCAGTGGAATTTAATAAAAAAGTTCTTTAATACAAAAAATCATTTTTTACTTTGCGTAGGTGATCCAAAACAAGCGATTTACAAATTTAGAGGTGGAGATATTGAAACTTACTTAGATGCAAGATCTAATGCAATTGAAGTTTTTAGTCTTACAGATAACTATAGATCCTCAAAAAAGTTAATCGATGTCCTTAATAAACTTTATAAGAATGGACTTAAACAATCAAAGCTAAACTATAGTAAATTAACATCAAGAATTAATGAAAATATTAATCCTGAATTTAAATTTAAGAATGTATTTGAAATTGTAGAATTTTCAAAAAAAGAGACTGATATAGAGGACCTTGTAACTAATTACATAGTTAACTTTATTTTAAATAATAAAGAAATTGATATTAATAAAATTGCGATTCTTACATTAAATAATTCGCAATGCATAGATTTTAAAAAAAAATTAAATCAGTTTAACCTCCCATGCAAAATTCAAAATAAACAAAATATTTTTGATACAGAAGCAAGTTCTCTACTATTTTTATTCATTGAATGTTTATTAAATCCAAGGTCTTTGAAAAACATAAATTTGCTAGCTACTTCAAAGTTTATAGAAATAAAATTAGAAGATTTACTTGATCATGGAATTAGTAATAATTTAGAAATTTTAATTAATAAATGCATTACTTGGTCTCAAGAACTAAGAGAAAAAGGTTTTTTAAACATTGTTAATGAACTACTTATAAATTACAAGTCATCCTCGATTATTCAAGATGCAGATTTAAATTCAAATTTATTTCAAATTTCAGAAATTGTTGAAATAGAATTAATAAATAATAATTTTGATCTCAATATAGTCTTCAACTGGTATAAAAATCAGTTGGATCATATTTTAAGAATTTCTACTGGAGAAGATTTTTTGACGAAAGATTATAATCTTCAAAATGGAATAAATCTTTCTACCATTCATAGTAGTAAGGGCCTCGAATTTGAAATAGTCCTATGTCCATATCTCTCAATTATTTCAAATAGGTCAAATAAAATTAAAGGACCTCTTTGGAAATCAAATATTGATAGAAATATATACGTTAATATTTCTAATAATTACCCGAAGGTTGAAAAATTTAAATTAATTGAAGAAGAAGATTTATTTAAAGAAAGTGAGAGGTTAATTTATGTAGCACTTACGAGGAGCAAATATAAACTTATTATTTTTAATGATTTAGAGGATACAAATAATATTTTAAATAATGATTTACTTTATAATTTGGAAAATATCAATTTTTATAAGTCTACTTTTGAAGTCAGGATAGAAAAAGAGAAAAAAAAAGAAATTTTTTCTAAGTTCCAAACCAACCTGTTGAATAATACTCTTTGGAAAATCAATAACTTTAATAAAAAAATATCTAATGTATTTAATTCTGATCAATTTATTTCTTATTCAAGTTATTCTTCTTGGATACTTAAAGATAAAAATATTGATGCAGTCTTTAATCAATATAAGGATTATGAAGATAATATATCAATTATCAAAGATTCTAATTTTAAGAATTCAAAGAATTATCCTAATTATTTTTCTTATCCAAATCCCTTAAGTGAATTTCCAAAAGGAACTATTGCTGGGACTTGCCTGCACAAAATAATAGAAAGATTTGAATTTAGAAACGATAATAATCAAGAATTAATTGATTTAATTATTGAGGAATTGAACTTTCATCAAATCGATACTTCTTTGGCTTTTAAAGTAAAAGATGCGATTTTAAGAATCATAAATATATCTTTAGGAAGAGAATTACAAAATAAGAAACTAGTTGATATTCCAAATGAATACTTAATTAAGGAACTTAAATATGATTTAACCCTATCTTATGAAGGCAGAAATATTAATTCTAATGATATATCAAATTGCTTTTTTTTAGATCAGGAATATGAATTTGGGGGAGAATATGCAAATAAAATAAATGATCTTCAAATTATGAATAAAGGCTTTCATTCAGGATGTATTGATTGTGTTTTCCCTGTAGGAAATAAATTAGAAGATAGTAAATGGTGGGTAATTGATTGGAAAAGTAATTTTATTTCTGGTAGTGATAATAGTGATTGTTTACCAAGAAACTATAACTATGAAAATATGAGAAATGAAATGATTAAACATCATTATCCATTGCAATCTCATCTTTATTTATTAGCATTGCATAGATTATTAAAGTGGCGACTTAAAAATTATCAACCACATAAACATCTAGGAGGATATATTTATTTGTTTTTAAAGGGATTGCCAGATTTTGAATTATTTGAAAAATCTAATTCTGAAGATATATCTCCAGGTATTTTTATAAGCAAAGCACCTTTAAAAAGAATTAATTATTTAGATAACCTTTTTTAGAATGACTAAAACTACTATAGATATTGAAAAGTTCCAATACGATCATATATTTAATTTAATCTTAGGTATTTTCAAATTTAGTGAAAAAAAATATGGAAATTTCGTAAAAGATGTAATAAGAATTTTATTAGAGTTTGAAAAAAATGGTGAAATTATTATTGATGTTGATAATAGTTTAATAAACTTTGAATTATTAGAAGATGGCTGGCCTAATAAACATATAGATGTTTTAAAAAATATAGGTTTGATTGGTTCCCTTCATTCTCCATTCGTATTAGTAAATAGAAAATTATCCTTATCAAAATGGTCAAAAAAGATAGAAAGAGTAATTAATTCATTTCTAAAAAACATAGATACCGATAATGTAATGAACTCAATAATTCATAAAGATGATGATAAAATTGATCAAATTAAAAATATATTTAAATATTCAAACTTAGTTTTCCTTCAAGGAGGACCAGGTACGGGTAAAACCACTTTAATAATAAAGTTAATACTAGAACTCCTTCAAATTGATAACTTTTTGAATATTGGTTTGTCTGCTCCAACTGGTAAAGCTACAGCTCGTTTAAAAGAAGCTCTTAATGATAAGAAAAATATTTCCTCTAGCAAATTTTTAGACCAAATAGAATTTCAAACTTTACATAGATGGATTTTAAATTATCAAAATAAATCTCTTAAGTTGAAATTTAAACTTAAAGAGCTTGATATTTTCATAATAGATGAAATGTCAATGGTTAATATCGATTTGATTGAATCAGTTTTAAATTTGCTGGCAAAGGACTGTAAAATTATTTTAGTTGGAGATAAAAATCAATTGTCTCCAGTAAATAACTGCTCTATATGGAATTATTTGTTTGAATATTCCGATAATAGTTCAATTAAATCTTGTGTAGTAAATTTAGAAAAAACTTATAGAAATAATGGAGATATAGCATTAATTAGTAGTTTAATATTTAATAATGATTTTTCTTTACTTAATCAAAAGATAAAAGAATTAGAAAAAGATAATAATTCAAAAGAAATTACTATTTCAAAAACTAAAGAAAAAGATATTCCAAAAGATCTATTATTTTCGATTACAAATCATCTAAAACAGTTAAATATTTCAACTTCAAATTTAAGTAAAAAAAAATATATATTTGATGAGAGTATTGATAATTTATTGCTTAATGAAAAAGATTTAGTAGATAAGATATTTCTGGATTTACAAAGTCACTTGATTTTATGCGAAAAAAATTCTGGAATATGGAGTGTTGAATATTTGAATGAAATTGTTTTTGGTCAAAAAAAACCCTATGACCTGAAAACTCTTAAAGAGGGTGTCCCGATCATGTGTACAAAAAATAATAATGAACTTGGATTGTCAAATGGGGATATCGGAGTACTTATAGGTTTAAAAAATAAAAGAAAATATCTTTTTAGAAAATTTAATGATAATAACGAAGAAATTGTCACATTAATTGATCCATCTAATTTAGAAAATGTTGTGCCAGCAATAGCCATTACTATTCATAAATCTCAAGGAAGTGAATCTGAAAAAGTAAACATTTTGTGGTCCCAAAATCATAGAAAAAATCAATATGCTGTAAAAGAAAAAAAAGATAAGCAAAATTTCTTTTGCAGAGATAATTTTGAAAGAAGGTTATTTTATACTGCTGTTACAAGAGCGAAAAAATCTTTAAATATATATTATTTAAATTAAATTTTATTTTTGAGAAATTTGTAATATCTTAACCCCAAGATGTTAGATTAATAATTCGGCTCTGTAAGGCTAATCAACAATTTAAGTTAATTTAGATATTTGTTGAATGCCTAATCAGAAGATTATTAGGCATTTAAAATGGTTTTAAAAAAAGATAGTAACTCTTTGGGTAGTGAGCAGGAAAAGTCTCAGAATGAAGATTCTTCCCTACTAGATTTAAAGAACTTAGATAACAAAAAAGAAATTGAATCTCAACTATTGGAAGTATCGAAAGGAGATGATAATGAGAATGGATTTCTCGCTTTTGGGTTTAATCAATCGATCTTAAACTCTTTAATAAAAAAAGGATATAAAAATCCAACTCCTATCCAAAAAGCTGCAATTCCCGAACTAATGTTAGGCAGGGATTTACTAGGCCAAGCACAAACAGGCACAGGAAAGACTGCAGCTTTCGCATTACCCCTAATTGAAAAACTTACAGATAATCAAGAATTAAATGCCAAGGTTTTAGTTATGACTCCTACAAGAGAATTGGCAACTCAAGTGGCAGAATCTTTTAAAAGTTATAGTTCTGAATCTAGTAATTTTAAGACGGTTGCCATATATGGAGGTACCGACTATCGAAATCAAATTTCTGCATTAAAAAGAAAAGTTGACGTAGTAGTTGGGACCCCAGGCCGAATAATGGATCATATAAGGCAGGGGACTTTTAAAATTAAAGACATAAATTGTCTTGTTTTAGATGAGGCAGATGAAATGTTAAATATGGGTTTTCTTGAAGATATTGAATGGATAATAGATCAACTTCCGGAAAATAAGCAGATGGTTTTGTTTTCAGCAACAATGCCTAGTGAGATAAGAAATATAGCAAAAAAATATCTAAATGATCCCGCCGAAATATTAATCAAAAGTGTCAAAAAAGAAACTCAATTAATTTCGCAAAAATTTCTATATGTACAAAGGCATCATAAGTTAGATGCTTTAAAAAGAATACTAGAACTTAATAACGAGGGAGTAATTATTTTTGTTAGGACAAAACTACTTACTACTTCAATAGCTGAAGCTTTAGAGAATTCAGGTCATACTGTGGCAGTACTTAATGGAGATATACCTCAAAATCAAAGAGAAAATACTGTAGATAGATTGAAAAAAGGATTTATTAATATCCTTGTTGCAACTGATGTAGCAGCTAGAGGATTAGATGTTGAGAGGATAAAACTTGTTGTTAATTACGATTTTCCTTTTGATAAGGAAACATATACTCATAGAATTGGAAGAACTGGAAGGGCAGGCAGATCAGGAGAAGCAATTTTATTTGTTAATCAAAGAGAAAAATATTTTCTAAGAAACTTAGAAAACTCAACAAGAACCAAGATTGAAGAAATTAATATACCAAGTAATAAAATAATAAATGAAAAAAGGATGGAGAAACTTATAGATAATGTTAATGAGAGTTCCTTAGCTAAAGATGAAAATGAAGAAAATAAAGCTTTGATTATTGATGTACTGGATAATTTAAAAGAAAAATACTCTATGGATGACTCAAATATTGCGATGGCGGCGATTAATTTAGTAATAGGTAATAAATCATTTTTTGTTAATGAGGATGATTCTTGGATTAATAAACAAAATAATACTGATCGAAATAGATCAAATAGAAATAGTAACAATCGTATGAGAAATTCAAATAGAAGAAATAATTATCAAAATGATTCTTTTGAAACCTACAAATTTAACTTTGGTAAATTTGATGGAGTTAGAGTTGCAAATATTATATCCTCAATCTGTAATTCAACTAATATAAATGGTAGATCCATAGGTAAGATACAGATTTTTAATGATTACAGTTTGGTGGATTTACCCAGAGACCTGCATAGAGAAACTAAAAATAAATTAAAAAAAATTAGAGTCAGAAACTAGTAATAGAAAATGAAAGCTAACAAATATAATTTCTTTATTTTTGTGAATTTGATAATACTATTCAACTCTTTTAATAGTTATTATTTAGCTCAAACTAAACAGAATTCAATCATAAAATTATTTTGTCTTCAGAGTGTCAAAGAGGAGATGATGAAAGCAGAAATGAAATATAGTGAAGAAATTGCGAATGAAACTTGTGATTGTTACTACGAGGAATTTATGCAAACTGCAAGTCATCAAGATGCAAAAACAAAATGTAAATTAGAAACTAAAGAAAATTTAAATCATAATAAAAAAATTTAATTATTATTTTTATGAGTTCTAAGAACAATCAAAATCCAATAATTAGACTTTATTTAAATCTGATTGAGGAAAGAAGGTTACTATTTTTTGCTTTTCTTAGTTCCATAATTAATAAAATATTAGATTTAGCACCCCCCGTAATAATTGGTCTTGCAGTAGATATCGTTGTTAAGGAACAGAATTCATGGATTGCAGGTTTTGGAATAAAAGAAGTTCCAACACAATTGATTTTTCTTGCATTTGCTTCAGGAATAGTGTGGTCTGGTGAATCCTCGTTTGAATATTTATATTCGATTTTATGGAGAAATTTGGCTCAGCTATCGCAACATAAATTAAGAATAAAAGCTTATGAGCATATCCAGGAATTAGATATGGATTTTTTTGAAAATGATAATACTGGAAGGCTATTATCTATTTTGAATGATGATATAAATCAACTCGAGAGATTTCTAGACCAAGGGGCTAATCAGATTATTCAGTTATTTATAACTGTCTTAATAATTGGGAGCACTATGATTTTTGTCGCTCCAAAAATCGCTTTATTTGCTTTCTTTCCTATTCCAATTATATTTTTAGGATCAATTAAATTTCAAAGGAAGCTTGCTCCAAAATACAGAGATGTTAGAAATAAAGCTGGACTGTTGGCATCAAGGCTTAATAATAATTTAAGTGGAATTTTAACCATAAAAAGTTTTACTAAAGAAAAATGGGAACTAAATAGATTAAATAAAGAAAGTCTCGATTATCAAAGAAGTAATAAGGCTGCAATTAAACTATCTTCTGCTTTTATCCCTCTTATAAGATTTGCAATTTTATTTGCTTTTATAGCGATTCTATTAATTGGAGGTTTCCAAACCTGGAATAAGACACTTGATGTAGGTACTTATAGTTTTTTAGTGTTTATTACACAAAGACTATTATGGCCTTTAACTACTTTGGGGCATGTTTTAGATGATTTTCAGAGATCTATGGCTTCAATAGATAGAGTAATTGATCTCATAGATACGCCTATAAAAATAAAAGACGGAAAATTAAAAATTGAACCTAAAGATATCAAAGGAGAAATTATTTTTAATAATGTAAATTTTAATTATCCTGGACGAGATTTAACTTTAAAAAACATAAATTTCAAAATTGAAAATAACTCAACATTAGGCATTGTTGGTTTAACAGGTTCTGGGAAAAGTACAATAATAAAACTACTACTTAGAATTTATGATAGTGATAATGGGTTAATAACCTTGGATGGGGTTTCTATTAAAGAAATAAATTTGAGGGATTTAAGAAAGTGTATCTCTTTAGTAAGTCAAGAAACTTATTTATTTCATGGAAGTGTACAAGAAAATATTGCATATGGCTCAATCAACCCAAGTCTTAAAGATATTATTAAATCTTCAAAGATTGCGGAAGCTCATAAATTTATTGAACAATTACCAGATGGTTATAAAACTATAGTGGGAGAAAGGGGCCAAAGACTTTCAGGCGGGCAACGTCAAAGAATTGCCTTGGCTAGAGCTGTTTTAAAAGATGCTCCAATATTAATATTAGATGAAGCTACAGCTTCGGTTGATAATGAAACAGAGGCTTTAATTCAAAAATCGTTATCTAAAATCACAAAAGAAAGAACAACTATAGTAATAGCTCATAGATTAAGCACTATAAAAAATGCGGATAATATTATTGTTATAGATAAAGGTAAAATAGTTGAAAGCGGAAAACATGAAAGACTATTAGATCAGAACAATATATATGCTGATTTATGGAATGTTCAAGTAGGAATCTAGTAAAGAATTTCTAAACTATATTAAAAAGTTAAATGATTCAATTACATTACTAAACATACCATCAACTTTATTCCATCTCTCTTCATTTGTTCCCACAGCGAAAGTGTAAAGTGTTCCTCTATCAATTACGACAGTAGCTAATTCGTGTCTCGCCTGTTCATTTAAATTTAATTCATACTCTAAATCATAGAAAATATGATTGGATGCCTCCCTCTTATTGGCATTTATAAGTTTTACCTCTCTGCCTGAACCTTCGGGAGCAATGACTTTATCAATTAATGTTTGACCTACTTCACTTGGGCTTCCTAATTGCTCTAATTGAACCTCTTTCTTTACATCAGAAATAACTAGACTTAAGGTCTCATTACTATTTATTAGATCATGATAAATAATTTCAGGTCCTCCATCGACTTTTACTCTCGTCCATCCTGTTGGATACAAAAATGCATATCTTCCATCTGGACTTTGATAAGCTTCTAATCCTGCATTTAGTCCGCCACTACAAGCACTCAGTGTTAAACACAAAAAAATCAAAAATAAATATTTGAAAGGTTTAAATTTAATATTTTTCATTTTGTTTGAAATTACTAACTAAAAACATAATAAGACATTAAAAGCAAACAATTATGGCAATTCAGAATTTTGCGTCTAAATTATCCCTAGAAATAGTTTGATTTTGATTACTTATACCAAACCGCTTTCAAAATTAATTGGTCATTTTGAGAAATTCCCAGGGATTGGCCCAAGAACAGCGCAACGATTAGCCCTGTTTATTTTAAAACAACCTGAAAGTACAATAAGAGATTTTTCAAAGGCTTTGTTAGAAGCACATAGTAATGTTGGTCGTTGCAAAAAATGTTTCAATTTGACTTCAGAAGATGAATGTGAAATTTGTAAAAATACTGAAAGAAATCAAAAACTAATCTGTGTAGTAGCAGAAACTAAAGATTTGCTTGCTTTGGAGCGAGCTAGAGAATTTAAAGGTGTTTACCACGTTATTGGTGGTTTAATATCCCCAATGGATTCTGTTGGTCCTGAACTCTTAGAAATAAGAAGCTTGGTAGAAAGAGTTAGTAAGTCTGAAATAGATGAGATCATATTGGCATTGACTCCCAGTGTTGAGGGAGATACAACAAGTCTTTATATTGGAAAATTGTTAGCCCCTTTCACTAAAGTTACGAGGATTGCATATGGCCTCCCAATGGGTAGTGAACTTGAATATGTGGATGAAGTTACACTTGCGAGAGCCTTAGAAGGAAGAACAAAATTAAATTAGACAATGAGAAAAAATAATCTAATCAAGAAAGAAAAAATCTTAAGACTTCCATCTTGGATAAAATTTCCTATTAGTAAAGCTTCCGAGTTCGAAAAAATACAAACACTCATCAAAAAATCAAATATTCATACTATTTGTGAAGAAGCAAGATGTCCAAATAGAGCAGAATGTTATGCCTCAGGGACAGCCACTTTCTTACTGGGTGGATCGATATGTTCTCGTTCTTGTGCTTTTTGTCAGGTAAATAAAGGTAGACCTACTTCTATCAATATTGATGAATGTATTCAAGTAGCTGAAGCAGTGAAAGTACTAAATTTGAAATATGTAGTTTTAACATCTGTAGCTAGAGACGATCTCCCTGATCATGGTGCAAATTTATTTATATCTACAATTGATGAGATTAGAAAAATTGATTCAACAATCAAAATAGAGGTTTTAACTCCTGATTTATGGGGTGGTGGCAAAAATTTTGATGAAACTAATAACCTTCAGACTGAGAGATTGAAGATGATTTTAGAAAAAGATCCAATATGCTTTAATCACAATCTTGAAACTGTTGAAAGACTGCAAAAAGAAGTTAGGAGAGGTGCAAATTATAAAAAATCCCTTAGTTTATTGAAAAAGTCAAAAGATATTGCTCCTCATATTCAAACTAAATCAGGAATTATGTTAGGTCTTGGGGAAACATTGGATGAAATAAAAAATACAATTTATGATCTTAAAAAAATAGATTGTGATCAAATTACAATTGGCCAATATTTAAGGCCCTCATTAAATCATTTGGCAGTTAAGAAATATTGGGATCCATCAGAGTTTGAATATTTATATCGCTTCTCTAGGGAATTAGGATTTAAGAAAGTATCTTCTGGGCCCTTAGTTAGAAGTAGTTATCATGCGGGTTAACTTTCTCCAATACATGAAAGTTTCTTTTCAAGTTTTTTTAAAATTGAATTACATTCACCGTGCATAAGCGTGCCTGCACCTCCCCAGACCAATCTTAAAAAAAGATCTACTGGGCTGGAACCAACTTCTTTAACAACTTTGAAGCCTATTAACTTGAAATATCTTACGAGTTTTTTACTATATCCTTCACTATCAAAAATTGCTAAAAGTCTTGCTTTATTGCTTGATTTTTTTTCAATTGCCCAAGCCATAGTTGTTGCCCAAATTAATTCTGAAACAAAAGCGGGAGCTTTACTAAGGATTCTTAATGTATCAAGCTGAATACCTTGTTTATTTAAATAAGTCCAACCTTTCATTTCGGCCCAAATTTTTATGATGTTATCTTTTTTTTCTGCAACAACGATTCTGAAGAAACATAACCCGAATGTTTCTCTAACCTGTATTTTAATTGATAGTCCCAAGGAACTTGATAATTTGTCTAATTCTTCAACTTTCATATTTTTGGGAAATTAATTTTTATAAATTGTCTGCTCTACCCCTTTTAATCTATCGATCTGTTTTTGCCTTTCTTCAAACCTTTTCCTATCATCATCACTGAATTGATCTACGCAGAAATGACATTGGATACCTTTTCTATATTCTTTTCTTTTTTGATCTTGAATTGAAACTGGCATTCCACATGCATGACAAATGGAGTAGGACCCCTCTTCTAATTCTTGATCTAAAGCAACTCTTTTATCAAAAACGTAACATTCACCCTCAAATAAGTTTTCTTCTTCTGATATGTCATCAAGGTATTTAAGGATGCCCCCTTGTAGGTGATAAATATTTTTATAACCTTTCTTTTTCAGTAAACTTGTAGCTTTTTCACATCTGATACCTCCTGTACAAAACATTGCAATATTTGTAGATTCTTTATTTTTTAAATAACTATCTAATTGATCATCTACCCATCTGGGAAATTCGCTAAAGTTTCTCGTATTTGGGTTAATAGAATTATGAAATGTCCCTATAGAAACCTCATAATGATTTCTAGTATCAATGACTATTGTATTTTGATGCTTGATTAACTTATTCCAATTGGCTGAGTCAATATAAGTACCATTATCTTGTGAAGGGTTTATTCCATTTACACCCATGGTAACTATTTCTTTCTTTATTTTTATTTTTAATTTTTTGAAGACTTTCTTTTTTGAAAAGTTTACTTTAATATTCAAATTTCTATTACCTGCATATTTATTAAGTAAATTGATAACAATATTAATTATATTTTTCTCAGCACAAATAGTTCCATTAATACCTTCACTTGCAAAAATTAATAAACCTGAAAGATCGTTTTCATTTTCGATTTCAAATAATTTATTTTTTAGATCAAGAATTAAGTTTTCTTGAAATGGGAAGAAAGAGTAAAGAGAAACAATTTTATAATTTTTGCCTTTCATAGAGAAGATAATGTTTTTTCACAAGTTTCAAAATCTTTGTTAAATGATATTCCAACTTCTCTAAGAAGTTTTCTATCTGATTGAAAAGATGGATTAGAAGTTGTGAGCAATTCATCTCCATAAAAAATTGAATTTGCCCCACATTGAAAACATAAAATTTGGGCTTCTTTTGAAAGATTTTCTCGACCTGCACTTAATCTTATTTTACTTTTGGGCATAAGAATTCTGGCTGTAGCTATCATCCTTATCATCTCAATAGAATCAACTTCTTTATTATCTTCCAAACCAGTACCTTCAATAGCTACAAGGGAATTTATAGGAACACTTTCAGGGTGCGGATTCATGTTTGAAAGTACTTCCAAAAGAGATGCTCTATCACCATTAGTTTCGCCCAATCCTATTATTCCTCCGCAACAAACATTTATTCCTGCATTTCTTACTCTTTTGATAGTATCGAGTCTGTCTTGATAAGTTCTAGTCGTAATAATATTTTTATAGTGCTCAGGACTAGTATCAAGATTGTGGTTATACGCGGTCAAACCTGCATCAGCTAGTCTAGAAGCTTGTTCTTCTGTAAGCATCCCTGCAGTAACACATGCTTCCATTCCTAAATGTCTAACACCTCTGACCATCTCTAACATTGCATTAAAAGATTTCCCGTCTCTAATTTCTCTCCATGCCCAACCCATACAAAACCTATCTGCACCCTCATTTTTTGCAATTTGAGCTCTTGCTAAAACCTCATCAACTTGAAATTGTGGATGACTTTTGATTTCACTAGCACTATATATTGATTGACTACAATACGAACAATTTTCTTCACATCCACCAGTCTTTACGCTGAACAACGATGCTAATTGAATATTGTATTTGTTGAATTTCCTGTGGACTATTTGTGATTCCCATATTAAATCAATCAGAGGCATATTAAGTATCTCCAATATCTCCTCCTTATCCCAATCGAATCTAATTCGGCTTAATAACTGATTATTCGAATTAATCATTTTAGTTTAGGAAGGCAATTGAGAATCTTGATTAGATTCATTTGATAATGATTCTATACCGCCAAAACGTCTATTCCTTGATTGGTAATCAATTATTGCTTTTAGAAATTCGAATTCATTAAAGTCTGGCCAAAGCACATCAGATATATAAATTTCTGAATAAGCTAATTGCCATAGCAGGAAATTGCTTATCCTTTTTTCTCCGCTAGTTCTTATTAGCAATTCTGGATCCTTAATTCCTCGTGTTAATAGCTCTGAGTTAAATAATTCTTCATTAACTTCACTTGGTTTTATTTCACCAGTACAACATTTTAATACTAGTTCTTTTGCAACTTTTACTATTTCTTGTCTACCTCCATAATTGACACAAACATTTAATAAAAATTTATTATTGTTTTTAGTTAGAGATTCTGAACTAGAGATTATTTTTTTTAAAGTTTCTGGGAAAGGTGTTAAGTCTCCAATAAATTTTATTTTTGTTGATTCTTCGTTTATCTCTTCAATTTCGTTTCTCAAAACTTCGCTAAAAAGATTTATGAGAAAATCAACTTCTTTTGTTGGTCTAGTCCAATTTTCAGTTGAAAAAGCATAAACAGTAAGTACTTTACATCCTAATTTTTTTGATGCTTTGAGAATTTCTTTTAAAACACTAACACCTCTTTTATGACCATATGATCGAGGTAAGCCTTTTTTAGTCGCCCATCTCCCATTTCCATCCATAATTATTGCAATATGTTCTGGAACTTTTTGCTTATCTATTCTTTTTGATAAGTCATTATTTTCCTTGTCAATTATTTTTCCTATAATCATTAGTCAATCCTTTTTGTTAATGAAGATTTCTGATTCCTCGGTCTCTTTTTCATTGATATCACTGATAATATTATCACTTGAGTTTGTCTTTTGGGATAAAGCATTTTTACTTAAAGATGATTTACTTGTTCCCATAGAATTCTGATTCCCAATTAAATTCGCAAGAAGTTCTTGTAACCTGCTGCTGGTAATTGGTCTTTCAAGTTTTCCTTGGTTTGCTAATGATAACGTACCTGTTTCTTCAGAAACAACGATACAAATACATCTGTCAAATCTTTCTGTAATACCAAGCGCAGCTAGATGTCTTGTGCCATACCTACTAATACCTTGCCTAGATAAAGGAAGTATTACCCCTGCAGAAATTATTTTGTTACCTTTCACAAGAACTGCTCCATCATGTAAAGGTGTATCTGTTGCAAAAAGATTTATTAAAAGGTCAGTTGACAATTGTGCATCAATATTTGTACCTGAATATAAAAAATCTTCAGGCCTTAAATCACTCCCCAAATCTACAACTATTAAAGCGCCTCTCCTATTCTGAGAAAGTTTTCCTGCTGTATCAACTAACTGAGTAATAGTAGTTGACGTTGCTCTAAATTCCTTTGGTGGATTTCCTAGCAATACAGCTAGCCTACCAGTGCCTAATAATTCCATTAATCTTCTTAACTCTCCTTGCCAAAGGATCGCTAATGAGAGAGAACATGCGAGGACTACTGCATCAATTAATTTTGATGTTAATGGTAGGTATGCAAATCTTTGAATGAACCATGCTGTTGAGACTAAAAAAAGATATCCTCTCAAAAGCCACAATGTCCGTTGTTCTTTTACTCTAGAGAATAATAAAAGTCCGAAACCAAGGGCGAATAAGACATCTAATAAAAGTTTAAAATTTATAATTCCCCAGAAATTCACACTAAAAGCAAAATTAATTTAAATGTACCTAATTCTGTTTAATAAAGCGATCAGGCAAAACATCATATTTTAAAAGATCAAATGGACTTTCTCTTTTTTGAATAATCTCTGCTTCTCCATCACAAACTAAAACAGCTGCAGGTCTAGGAATTCTGTTGTAATTAGAACTCATTGAATTATTATAAGCACCAGTACCGAAAACGCATATAAGGTCTCCTGTTTTGCAATTTGCTAGTTCAATCTCCTTAAACAACACGTCTCCTGATTCGCAGTGTTTGCCTGCAATGGTATATTTTTTTTTCGAATTAGTATTAAAAGGATTATTTACCAAACATGCAGAATAATTTGATTGATATGTTATTGGTCTTGGATTATCACTCATCCCACCATCAACAGAAACATATGTTCTGATCCCAGGAATTTCTTTAAAAGACCCAATTTTGTAAATTGTTATTCCTGCGGTAGAAACTATGGATCTCCCAGGCTCGCACATCAATGTAGGTAAATTTAAATTGTGTTTTTTACAAGCTTTGACAACAGAAGTGGAAATTGTTTTTACCCATTCATCAATCGAAGGGGGATCGTCGTTTTCTGTATATTTAATGCCTAAACCTCCACCTACATTTAATTTTTGTATATTATGGCCGAATTTTTTGGCGACCAAAATAACATTTACCATTATTTCACCAAGATCTTTATGTGGTTCTAGTTCAAAAATTTGGGAACCTATATGAGCATGCAAGCCTTTTAATTTTAGGTGTTTTGTATTGCTAATTTTATTAAATAAAATATCTAGATATTCAATTCCGAAACCGAATTTGCTATCAAATGAACCCGTCCTTATATATTCATGTGTATGGCATTCTATCCCAGGAGTAAAGCGAATCATTATTTCTAAATCACTATTAAATGAATTTGAGATTTCCTCTAATCTTTCTAAGTCATGATCATTATCTACAATAACTTTAATATTATTTTTTACTGCAAACTCTATTTCTTTGTTTGATTTGTTATTACCGTGAAAGACGATGTTTTCATTTGGGACTCCACCTTTAAGCGCAGTTAATAATTCTCCTTCTGAAACCGCATCAAGACCTAACCCTTCTGAGGAAACTAGGTTACTCATGAATATAGAACTATTTGCCTTTGATGCATATATTGGAAGAGAATCTCCTGGGTAATGTTTTTCTAATGCTTTTTTATAAGCTCTACAAGAGTTTCTTAAAGTCAGTTCATCTAAAATATAAAGAGGGGAATCATATTTTTTAACTAATTCTTCAATAGAACATCCACCAATTGATAATTTTCCATCACTTCCAATTAATGTAGTAATGGGTACGATATTTCTATTTGGACTATTAATATCAATCGTTTGTTTTAAGAAGGAGTTTTTTTCTTTCATTGGAGAATATTAAAAAAGTTCTTTAAATATGTCTTATTTTATAATAAATTTGATTGAAATTTTTTGATTTTTTTTCATTACTAAATGATATCTATTAAACAAATAAATGAGAAAGATATTGATTTATGTTATGAATTAGATTCTAATACAATTTCCCTATGGAGTAAAAGGCAATGGGCTAGCGAATTCAAGAAAGAAGGCATAAAAGTCTTTGGTTTATTACTTTCAAATTTGGTTATAGGAATATGCGTTTTTCATGTGGTGCTTGATGAGGCACAAATAAATTTTTTTGTAGTAAATCAAAAATATAGAAAAAAGGGGTTTGGAACATACCTTATGAGTTATTTAATAAAAGAATGTGAGAAATTAAATTTAACTAAATTATTTCTAGAGGTCTCAAATACAAATTTTACAGCTGAAAAATTTTATAATAACTTTGATTTTTCTACTGTGGGAATAAGAAGAAATTATTATAGTGATGGTTCAGATGCTCTCCTAAAAGAAAAAAAATTGACAACTAAATAATTTAAAAATTTTATTGTTCGGATAACCAGAATGGTTGAAATTACTTTAATTTATTGCTATATCACTAAAAAAGTTTAATTTAATTCAAAAAAACATATCATTGGGTATTCACAAAAGCTCATTCTGAACACAATATTGACATATTACTGGTAGGTTAGTAATAGGATTTTAATCTTCTGATGTTTGAAAGATTTACAGAAAAGGCTATTAAAGTCATTATGCTTGCCCAAGAAGAAGCTAGAAGACTTGGTCATAATTTCGTTGGAACAGAACAAATTTTATTAGGTTTAATTGGAGAAGGAACAGGCGTCGCAGCAAAAGTTCTTAAATCATTGGGGGTTAATCTAAAAGATTCAAGAATAGAGGTTGAAAAGATAATTGGAAGAGGATCAGGTTTTGTTGCAGTAGAAATCCCATTTACTCCTAGAGCGAAAAGAGTTTTAGAATTATCTCTTGAGGAGGCTCGTCAACTGGGTCATAACTATATAGGCACCGAGCATCTTCTTCTAGGATTAATAAGAGAGGGGGAGGGAGTAGCTGCGAGAGTTCTTGAAAATCTTAGCGTTGATCTTTCAAAAATTAGGACACAAGTAATAAGGATGCTTGGAGAAACTGCTGAAGTTGGAAGCGGAACTAATTCAAGCAAAGGAAATTTAAAAACTGCAACACTTGATGAGTTTGGAACAAATTTAACAAAATTAGCTAGTGAATCAAAGCTTGATCCGGTGGTTGGCCGTCATGCAGAAATAGATCGTGTAGTCCAAATATTAGGAAGAAGAACGAAAAATAATCCTGTTTTAATCGGAGAACCTGGGGTAGGCAAAACTGCTATTGCAGAAGGATTAGCTCAACGAATACAAATGGGAGATATTCCTGATATCCTTGAAGATAAAAGAGTTTTAACTCTTGATATAGGTCTTTTAGTAGCTGGAACAAAATATAGAGGTGAATTTGAAGAAAGATTAAAAAAAATAATGGAAGAAATTAAATCTGCAGGTAATGTAATACTTGTAATTGATGAAGTACATACCTTAATTGGTGCTGGAGCTGCCGAAGGAGCTATAGACGCTGCAAATATTCTTAAACCAGCCTTAGCTCGTGGAGAGCTTCAATGCATTGGAGCTACAACTCTTGATGAATATAGAAAACATATTGAAAGAGATGCTGCTTTAGAAAGAAGATTCCAACCTGTTATGGTTGGAGAACCATCTATTGAAGATACAATCGAAATACTGAAGGGTCTTAGAGAACGCTATGAGCAGCACCACCGTCTAAAAATTACTGATGATGCCTTAGAGGCAGCTGCAAATCTAGGTGATCGTTATATATCTGATAGATTTTTACCTGACAAAGCCATAGATCTTATTGATGAGGCTGGTAGTAGAGTTCGTTTAATAAATTCTAAACTCCCACCTGAAGCAAAACAAATTGATAAAGAACTAAGACAGATACAAAAGAAAAAAGAAGAATCCGTTAGAGATCAAAACTTTGATCAAGCTGGCCAATTAAGAGAAAAAGAAATTGAGTTGTCTTCAAAAATTAAAGAGGTTCTTGAAAACAAAAAAGAATCTACAGTAGATAATGAACCCAATATTGATCCTAATTCGGTTGAAAATAAATCAAAACTTTTACAAACTCCCCTCGTTAGTGAAGAAGATGTTGCACATATCGTCGCCTCATGGACAGGAGTTCCTGTTCAGAAATTAACAGAAACTGAATCAGTAAAGCTTCTAAACATGGAGGAAACACTCCACCAAAGACTTATTGGCCAAGATGAAGCCGTTAAAGCTGTCTCTAGAGCTATTAGAAGAGCAAGAGTTGGACTAAAAAATCCTAATAGGCCCATAGCTAGCTTTATTTTCTCAGGACCTACTGGTGTAGGAAAAACTGAATTAACTAAATCCTTAGCTTCATATTTCTTCGGAAGCGAAGAAGCCATGATAAGACTTGATATGTCAGAATTTATGGAAAGACATACAGTTAGTAAACTAATAGGATCACCTCCTGGCTATGTTGGTTTTAATGAAGGTGGTCAACTTACTGAGGCAGTCCGAAGACGTCCCTACACTGTTGTTCTCTTTGATGAAGTAGAAAAGGCCCATCCAGATGTTTTTAATTTACTATTACAACTACTCGAGGACGGAAGATTAACAGATTCCAAGGGTCGAACTGTTGATTTTAAAAATACATTGTTAATAATGACCTCCAATATCGGTTCAAAAGTAATCGAGAAAGGTGGCGGCGGATTAGGATTCGAATTCTCAGGTGATTCAGTTGAAGATAGCCAATATAACAGGATTAAATCATTAGTTAATGAAGAATTAAAGCAATACTTCAGACCTGAATTTTTAAATAGACTTGATGAAATAATTGTATTCAGACAATTAACTAAAAATGAAGTTAAACAAATTGCTGAAATTATGTTGCAAGAAGTTTTTGTCCGACTACAGGATAAAGGTATAAAATTAAATGTCACTGATGCTTTCAAAGAAAGACTTGTTGAAGAAGGTTACAATCCTTCATACGGAGCGAGACCTTTGAGAAGGGCAGTTATGCGTTTACTAGAAGATAGTTTGGCTGAAGAAGTTCTTTCTGGGAGAATCAAAGATGGAGATAATGCTTTAGTTGATATAGATGATAATAAAAAAGTTACAATAAATATTTCTTCTGAAGAATCTTCTCAAGAGTTAGCAGGTGCTAACTTCTAATCATTCAAAGTAAATATGCAGTCTATCTCTCCAGAAACGATATACAGGGGAAATTATGCTTGGGAAAAATCTTTACCTCAAATTACTAAACTAACTAAAAATCCATTAATTCTAGGCAGAGGGCTTCAAACTAATAATTTGAGAAATAATATTTTTAATGATTTAAAAAATCAAAAACTTAATGTAAATTCTGCTAATTTACAATTTGATTGTTGTTACGAAGATATTTCAAGAGTTAAGAATATTATTTCAAATAATGATAATGATTGTGTTATCGCTGTTGGAGGTGGCAAAGTTCTAGACTCTGGAAAATATATAGCCGATTCTCTTAATATCCCTTGTATTACAGTTCCACTTAGCGCCTCTACATGTGCTGGTTGGACTGCCTTATCGAATATTTATACAAAGGATGGTCAATTTATAAAAGATGTTGCATTAGGATCTTGTCCGAAAATACTAGTTTTTGATCATAAATTTATTCAAACAGCTCCATCAAGAACTCTTGCAAGTGGCATAGCAGATGCCTTGGCAAAATGGTACGAATCCTCAATAACGAGTTCAAAAATAGATGACGGTCTTGTTCAACAAGCAATTCAGATATCAAGAGTTTTAAGAGATCAACTATTAATAGATGGAGAAAAAGCATTTAAGGGTCAATTTGAAAATAATCCATCTTGGCAAAATACTGTAGAAGCATGTGGACTTACAGCAGGATTAGTTGGTGGTATTGGTGGAGAAAAATGTAGAACTGCAGCAGCACATGCTATTCATAATGCAATTACTCAGATAATCACCCCTAATAAATTCTTACATGGAGAGATTGTTGGGGTTGGTTTATTATTGCAATTAAGAATAGAAGAAATGAAAAATAATAATAAATTAGCTGATCAATCAATTAAACAATTATTTGTACTTATGAAAGAATTGAATTTGCCAACTACTATCGGACAACTTGGAATAAATGTTTTTGAAAATGATAATTTAGAGAAAATTGCTGATTTTACTTGTCGAGATAAATCTGAGATTCACTTTTTGCCTTTTGAAATTAATAAACGGGACATAATAGAGGTTATTTCAAATTTTGAACAACAAAAAATTAAAACATAAATATTTTTTGACTAAAAATAATTTTGAACAATTAAGTGATTTAAATGCAGAATTTTTCGAAACTGCAAAATTGTCACTATTAGATCCTTTAGGTCTTTATTTGGCAAATGATGTTAAGTGGATAAAACTCAACCAAAATTGGAACTCCTTAAAGTTCCCAGTGGTTATGGGAGGAAAAGGTCAACCTATACTTCTTCTACATGGCTTTGATAGTAGTTTTTTAGAATTCAGAAGAATATATAAATCACTAAAAAGAAATTTTCAAGTTATCGTACCTGACCTTCTGGGTTTTGGTTTTAGTCCCAGGTGCGCAACAAATGAATACAATTCCTCGAAAATAATTTCGCATTTAATTGATCTCCTTAAGACATTAAAAATAACAAAGAATCTAAAAATTATAGGTGCCTCTATGGGAGGCTCAACAGCTTTAAATCTTGCTTATGAAATTCCTGATTCTATTGAAAAAATTATCCTTTTGTCCCCCGCCGGATTGTTTGGAGAACCTAAGAGTATCCCTTTTCCTCTTAACCAAATTGGCGCCTCATTTCTTGGATTGCCTCAGGTTAGAAAAAGTCTTTGTAGGCAAGCATTTGCTTTTCCAGATGAATGCGTTGGCAAGATGGAAGAGCAAATTGCTTCAATTCATTTAGGTTGTAAAGGATGGAGGAATTCACTTGCATCATTTGCAAAAAGTGGTGGGTTTGCAGGAACTCTAAAATATATCCAAAATATCCCAATTAAAACATTATGTGGAGAAAATGATCGAATTCTTGGAAAAAAAGAGCTTAAAAAAATAGGAAATATTGAAAAATTAAATTTTGTAGGGTTACAAAATTGTGGTCATCTTCCGCATATAGATCTACCCTCATTATCTAGTAAAATTATCCAAGATTATTTTTTGGAATAAAAGATTTCTTAATTAATTTAGATACTTGAGAATTATAAAAACATAATACAAAACAGATGGAGTAAAGATGTAACTGTCAATTCTGTCAAGAATCCCTCCATGTCCCGGTAAAAAAGTTCCGGAATCTTTTATTTTTGCATCTCTCTTCATCATAGATTCAATTAAATCTCCAACTAATGCCATAAGAGAAATTGAAATTCCATATATTATTCCAACAAATAATGGATTTTCCCAATTCAATAAAAATGCGAAAATTATTGCTAGTAAAGTTGAACAGGATATTCCTCCAATTAAACCTTCTATAGTTTTGCTCGGAGATATTGGAGATAGAGATGTTTTACCAAATGACTTCCCAATGAAATAAGAACCAATATCACTAGCTACAATTAAAAAGCAAGAAGTTAAAGTTAAATGCAGACCTGTAGTATTTGATAAGTTCTCAAACGACATAAAACTCTGATTTGAACTGATCATCACTGAATCTAATCCCCTTAACTTAATCCAGTAACTAGGTAAAAAACCTAAATAGAATAATCCAAAAATAGAGGCTGCAATATCTGAAATTGTCCCAGGTTTTGGTTGCAAAAGTAACCAAGTACATATCCCAACTGAACAGATTGGCAAAATTGAATTTGAAATTTCTCCTTCAAGCACACCAATAGTCTCGAGATAAGTAGAAACTATAATAATAAAGGATGAAAATAATGTGGTTTTTGTAGCTGGTCTTATTCCTTTAAATTCTGCCATTCTAAAAAATTCTAATAATGCTAGATATGTAAGCAAAGCAGTTGCCAATGTAAAAAACCATCCCCCCAACAAAACAACAATTAAACCAAAAATTCCTATAAGTAACCCGCTTCTTAATCTCATATGAAATTGCTATGTTTCTAAGACTCTTATATTAAAATTTACCAGATCCTTGTTGCATAAACTTTGATTATTTATCCAATTAAACCTATCCATATCAATTTTTTCGCCAGGAACTAGTAGAGGTATCCCAGGAGGATAAGGGCAAATAATATCTCCAGATATTTTATTTAATGATTGTGAGAAAGGAATACTCCGACTCTTACTTCTCCAAGCAATTCCAATTTCGATTTCGGGAGCTTGAACTAATTTAAAGGGCGATCTGAGCACTTCTAAACTTTTTGATTTTTTGGAATTTAATAGTAATTTTTTCCATAACTTTTCAAATAAATTAAGAAAATCTTTTTGATTTCCAAATCCTAAGCAAAAAGTGAGAGTCATCATTTCTGGTAATTCGGCAATAAGTCCATTTCTATAAAAAAAATTATCAGCAGTAAAACCATCAATCCCAGCCTTATAGGTATTTACTACAATTTTTAAGGGGTCTTGAGTTTCTATGAGAGGAATATTTTTTTGAATTAATTTTCTATAAATACTTTTTGCCTCTAAAATTCTTTTTTGATATTTTGATAAACTTTTTTTGTTAAGCCAGTCTCTAATAGACTCTTCACAAGAAGAAAGTAATAAGGAACTTGGACTGGTGGTTTGCAGCAAATTAATACTTTTGATTAATTTATATTCATTTATTAGATTCCCTTTGTACCAAAGCGCCGCTGTTTGAGTTAATCCATTGAGTGACTTATGTAATGAATTAACCACTAAATCAGCGTTTGATGATAGGGCTGGTTTTGGTAAATTAAGATTTTCACAAAAAAGGAAATATGAACCATGGGCTTCATCAACTAAAACAGGTAAATTTTTTTGATGACAACAATCTATTAAAGGCTCTAAATCTCCGGCATAACCATGATAAGAGGGGTTTACAAGAATAACCCCTGCAATTTTATTCTCATCAAAATTTAATTTTTCAAATACATTTTCCAACCAAATTTTTGTAATTGGTTTGTAATGACCCGTTACGGTTGAAAATTCTAAGTCAAAAAATATTGGATTTATATTCTGCATCGCACAGATTTTTATGACACTTATATGAACATTTCTAGGCATCAGGATATTTTCGCCTGGATTTGCCATTGCAATTACTGCTGATTGTATTAATCCGGAAGCTCCATTAACTCCAAAAAAGCATCCTTTAGCCCCAAACTTGTCGGAGAATTCTCTTTGAGATTTAGCAATTAATCCGCTATGGGATAGTGGGGAGCCTATTTCTGGTAGTTCGGGTAAGTCCCAATACCCAGGTGGATTTTTTAACAACTTCACTAATTTATTTGGTAGAGCTGCCCCTCTGTTATGAGCGGGAAAGAATAAAGACTTTAAAAACTTTTTAGTCAGAAAAGATGAAATGCTCATAAAGTATTATTGACATATATAGAATGGGATACATGGTAATCTTTTTTGATATTTTTTAACTTTAATGAAAAAATCTTATTCGGAATATTCAGCAAAAGAAGATTTTTTTTGGTTGATTTTGAGACCATGGATTTTTATCCCAAGAGTTTTATATATCCTTTTAACTTTTATTTTTCTTTTTTTAAGAATACTTTTTCAAGGTAACAGTAAAAATAAAAATGTACAAAAAAATCTCTCGAAATATCTTTTTGATGTAATAACGGATTTAGGACCTTGTTTTATCAAATTAGGCCAAGCACTCTCAACTAGACCAGATCTTGTTAGACAAGATTGGCTTACTGAACTTACAAACTTACAAGATAATCTCCCAGCATTTGATCACAAAATTGCTTTAAAAATTATTGAAGAGGAACTTGGATCCCCTGCTAATGAATTATTTGAAGAGTTTCCAGATAGTCCTATTGCTTCAGCAAGCTTAGGTCAAGTTTATAAAGCAAAATTAAATAATTCTTATCTAGCTGTGAAAGTACAGCGGCCAAATTTATACTTCCTTATAAGAAGGGATGTTGTAATCTTAAGGTTTTTAGGAACTTTTTTATCCCCACTTTTACCATTAAATATAGGTGTTGGGATTGGAGAGATAATAGATGAATTCGGTAAGGCACTTTTTGATGAAATTGACTATCAAAAAGAGGCTGAAAATGCTTTGAGGTTTGCAAATTTATTCAAAGAAAATCCAAATATTTTTATTCCTAAATTAGAAAAACAGTTTTCATCCAAAAGGGTAATCACAACCTCTTGGATTGATGGAGTTAAGTTAAGAGATCGATTTTTACTAGAGGAAAATAACTTAATACCTGCTTCGTTTATAAAAACATGTGTCATCAGTGGACTGCAGCAATTATTTGAATTTGGATATTTTCATGCAGACCCACATCCAGGAAATATGTTTGCTCTCAAAGGAGGAAATTCAGATTTTGGGAATTTAGCTTATGTTGATTTTGGAATGATGGATACTATTACAAATTCAGATAGACTAACTCTTATTAAGGCAATTGTTCACATAATAAATGAAGAATATTATCTTCTCGCGGAAGATTTCCAGAAATTAGGTTTTTTAACCAAAGAACAAGATCTTCAAAAACTTGTTGAACCATTAAAAGAAGTTCTAGGAGGATCTTTTGGCGCTGAGGTTGGTAATTTTAATCTTAAAAATGTAACTGACAAATTCTCAAAACTAATGTATTCCTATCCTTTCAGAGTTCCCAGTAGATTTGCCTTAATAATAAGAGCAGTTGTGAGTCAAGAGGGTTTAGCACTAAGGCTAGATCCTGAATTTAAAATTCTAAAAATAGCTTATCCATATATTGCAAAAAAACTACTGACCGATAATTCTGACGAGATTTTAGACATACTTTTAGAAGTAGTTTTTGATAAAAAAGGTCAAATTCAAATAGAAAAAGTTGAAAGTTTACTAAATATTTTATTTAAAGATTCAGAGAATATTAATTCAGATCTCATACCAGTAGCGAACGCTGGATTGAAATTATTTATCAGTAAAAAAGGATCCGAAGTTAGGAAGAATCTTCTTTTAAGTCTTATAAAAGATGAAAAATTAGAATTTACTGATGCAAAAAAACTCTTAGCTTTAATTAGAGATACTTTTAGCCCTTTAAATATTGCAAAAAGTGCAGTACAAAATATATTTTCAACTGTTTAATTTTTATATTTATAGTTAATTAATTTACCTATGAATTTAATTCTATTAGGATTGGATATAATATTCTAAAAATGAGAAGTAAAGGATTATTTAGCTTTTGAAGATTAAATGAATATTTTTAAAAATCTCTTTTTATTTAATAAAAAATCTGAAAAAAATAAAGAATTTAGTCCTGGATTGGTTGACCAATCTTTAGAAATTGCGAAGTTAGTAAAAGAAGCAAGAATTCAACAAAAACTAACAATAAAAGAACTGTCACAAATATCAAAAATTCCTATACAAACAATAAATTCTATAGAGAACAATAATAAAAACATTAGACCAAAGTATCCTTTTATAAGATCCATATTGTTTAAATTAGAGGAATGCTTAGTATTAAAAAAAAATACATTAGTAAATTTAGCAATTAGAGAAAAAGAAACTTTTAAGAAACAAAAAAAGGAATTTCTTTTAAGAAAATTTGATCTTATAAATACTTGGCAGGGAAGTTTATTATATTTTTTTATTTTAATGTCTACAATATTTATTTTAAAGAGATACTTTATTTTAAATGTTAATGTTATTGATATTCAGAATATTGAGAATAAAATCCTTGATAAATAAGCTTGAAAAAGTCTCTATTTTCTTGTTCTTCCAAATTGACATCCAAGCTCACTAAAGTTTCTAATATCTTCCTCTATTTCATCTAAAGGTTTATTTAGTCTCCATTTCCAGTTGTTTTTTGTAGTACCAGGTATATTTAATCTACTAGAGTCATCTAGAGATAATATATCTTGGATTGGAGCAATAAAAAGATTAGCATTTGTTCCCATACCTATTTTAATTAAACTCCATGAAGGATTTTCTGAAAATTTGAACTCATCTTTGATTCGTTTTTTGGAGTAATTATCTAAACATTCCCACCATGAGAGGGAAGTCGAGTTATCGTGAGTTCCTGTATAAACTACCCAATTTTCTCCTTTAATATTTTTAGGCAAATATGGGTTATCATCATTCCCATCAAAAGCGAATTGTAAGATCTTCATGCCAGGAAGTTCAAAATTGTCCCTTAATTTTTCTACATCAGGAGTAATAACTCCAAGATCCTCCGCGATAATTGGTAGATAATCGGTCCCTAAATCATTTTTTAGTTTTTTTAGTAAAGTTCTTCCTGGAGAATTTATCCATTTTCCACTAATTGCTGTTTTAGATTTGCCATTAACTCTCCAGTAACCCGACAAAGCTCTGAAATGATCTAATCTTAATAAATCTACGAGTTTAAATTGCCTTTTAAATCTTTTTCTCCACCAATCAAAATTTGTCTTCTTATGTTTTGACCAAAAGTAAGTTGGTGTTCCCCATAATTGCCCTATTGATGAAAAATAATCAGGTGGCACCCCACTTTGAAAAATTAAGTCTCCATTTTTAAAAATTGAGAATAATGATTTATTACTCCATACATCGGCGCTGTCCCTAGAAACATAAAAGGGCAAATCTCCAATTAACTTTACATTATATAATTTTGCATAATTTTTAATTGCTTTCCATTGCTCATCTAAATGCCACTGAATTAATTTCTGAATAAGTATCTTTTCACTGTTTTTCTTTATCCAAGATTTTAAAGTCTTGTTGTTTTTTATTTTAAAGTCTTGAGGCCATTCCCACCAAGGCAACATATTAAATTCCTCACGGATAACAACAAATGTTGCATAATCTTCAACCCAAGAATTCTTACTAATCCATTTATAAAAATCGAGCTTTCTCTCTTTAGATTGGATGCCCCAATATTGCAAAAGAAGAGAGCCTATTTTTTTTAATAAATCATCTGCAACATCAAAGTCAAAGTGATTCTTATTCTGATTTTTGTGTCCTAATTCTTCTTGATTAGAAATGAAGATAAAACCTTTCTCGATTAAATAATCTATATCAAGAAACCATGGGTTAAGAGCAAAACTTGATGGTGAACTATACGGAGATCCTGTAGAGTCAGTTGGTGTAAGAGGTAAAAATTGCCAATATTTTATCCCATGCTTATGAAGCTTTTTTATCCACTCTTTAGCCCCTCTACCAAAAGTTCCACATTCTCTTCCTCCTGGTATACATGAAGGATGCATAAGTACGCCTAACGATTTTTTTGTAAGAACATTCTGAAGAGGCATGTTTTAATTATATTTTGATTCTTTAAAATTAAATTGTTATTAATTCTCTAAATTCAACGATATACAAAAATTTATTTATTGACAAATAATACCTAATACTAGGGTTTTACAGAAAACTCAAAAGAAACCGTTTTTGGTCGAGATTTTCTAGATTTTGTTTAATAGATGTGACTTTTGAAAAGATCTAGTCATTATCTTTTGCGAAATTCAGATAAACGACTACGATAAGTACATAGTGTTATATTGCTAATTTCGTGACAAGTTTTATCACGGCAGTGCAGAATAAAGAATCAAATTTTAATCTAAGTAATAGTAGATTAAGGCTCGTAAGTGGAACAACCAACCCTAAATTAGCTGAAGAAATAGCATCATACTTAGGGATTGAAAATGTACCTTTAATATCTAAACGGTTTGCCGATGGAGAACTTTATGTTCAGATACAGCAATCTATTAGAGGTTGCGATGTATTCCTCATACAACCGACATGCGCCCCTGTAAACGATAGTTTAATGGAGCTTATGATAATGGTCGATGCTTGCAAAAGAGCATCTGCAAGACAAATAACTGCGGTTATCCCTTATTTTGGATATGCAAGGGCAGATAGAAAAACTTCTGGAAGAGAATCTATAACTGCAAAACTCACCGCTAATTTACTAGAGAAATCAGGAGTCGATAGAGTTCTTGCTATGGATTTACATTCGGCCCAAATACAAGGTTATTTCGATATCCCATGTGATCATATTTACGGGTCACCTGTTTTGATTGATTATTTAGAATCTTTAAATTTAGAGGAAGTTGTAGTAGTCTCTCCTGACGTAGGTGGGGTGGCAAGAGCGAGAGCATTTGCAAAATTAATGAAGGACGCTCCATTGGCGATAATTGACAAAAGGCGATCAGCTCATAATATTGCCGAAAGTTTAACAGTTATTGGCGAAGTTAAAGGTAAAACGGCTATTCTTATTGACGATATGATAGATACAGGTGGCACAATTTGTTCTGGAGCTAACTTATTAAAAAAAGAGGGAGCTAATAGAATATTTGCATGTGCTTCGCATGCTGTCTTTTCTCCTCCTTCTTATGAAAGATTAAGTACTAAAGATTTATTTGAACAAGTTATTGTGACTAACAGTATACCAGTTCTTGTTAAAGATAATTTCTCACAGTTAAAAGTCCTTTCTGTAGCAAACATGCTAGGTGAAGCCATTTGGAGAATTCACGAAGAAAGTTCCGTTAGTTCAATGTTTAGATAATCAACTAAATTATTTTTTATTTTGCTTAACAAGTTGCTTTAACCTTTCTTCATAGTCATTTTTAATATTATTTGGGATGCTTTCAGGACAAATATTAAGTGCACTTCCAACAATCTGAAATGTGCCCGCATTATATATTCTTTTTTCGTCAAGCTTTTTATTTCCTAATTCCTTAATGGCCCCACCATGCTTGCCAATTATCACATTTGCAAATGTTGCACTGGCAATCCCAAGACCCTTCTTGAAATCAACTTCAGCTTTAGAAGCTATGCAAAGGTAGGATGCCCCCATTTGTCGATACAGGAAAAGATCTTTTTCAGAAGCAGGGATTAAATTTTGCTCTGCTTTAGTTTGTTTGTTTATTGAATTAATCTCAAAAAGTGTAAAGGGTAAAATAAGGCTTGTCCCCAACAACTTTAGAATTCTTTTTGAATAAATATTAATACCCATTAACAAAAAAGATTTACTTCAAGATAACATTTTTTTTTAACCATTTATTGATAATAGGACTTACTTAATAATTTTTATTTCGTGATGATTCTCGACTATTTTTAATTTATTTTTGTTCCATGAATATATTACTCTGAACCTATAATTATCCGAATCTACTAGTCTTGTGTGTTCAAGAATATGCCAATCTTCATAAGAAGATTCAAAAATCATTTCGTGTTCATCAACTTGCTTAATATTTGATATACCCTCAACATTACTTAAATAAAAATTTTCTCTAACAAGTTGGTGACCCTTTAAAAATGCTTGCATTTCACCTTTTTCTTTGTAATGAGGATTTTCTTCAAAGAACTTATATTTCTTTTCTGGATACCAGGTAAATTTATAGTGCGACTCCCATTCAGATTTATTCTCAAGAGCTTGAATATTTATATTCATGGATAATGTATAAGCTCTTTGTTTTTCGTTAAGAAAATATGTTCTATTAGATTTCCAAAATCCAATATTTCTAGAAAACCACCTTTTTAAATTGCTATTTAAACTAATTTCTGGAGAATTATTTTCACCAAAATTTAAATTTTTCTTTTGATTAATAAAAACCATTTATAAAAAAAACCTATCTATTTCATAGCTTATTTGTAGAATAAAAATAAATATCTTAAGGTGTTTATAAGGATTAACAGCTTTTCAACACTTCAGGGCGAATCATTTGAATGATAAAAAAGAGCTAAAATTAATACTAGTTGCATCTAGAAATCAACTTTCTAGTGGAGATATTAAATCTCTCATAGCTTATTTAGAGTCAGATGATTGTGAATTTGAGATATCCCTTCAGATTTCTGAACCAACCGAACAACCTGAATTACTTGAATTACATAGATTAGTGGCTATACCAGCTCTTATAAAGGTTTCTCCAGCTCCCAAGCAAATATTTGCAGGAAGTAATATATTCTCTCAGCTACAGAAATGGTTGCCAAGGTGGACACAGGAAGGCCTGACAAAAAATCTAGGGATTAATTTGCAACCATCCAAAATGGATTCAATCAGGACTCAAAAAGAATTTCTTCTGGAAGACGAACTTCTTGTTTTAAGACAAGAAAATGAGACATTAACAAAAAGAATAGAATCTCAGGAAAGATTATTGAGGATGGTCGCCCATGAATTGAGAACCCCCTTAACTGCAGCCACTTTGGCTGTTCAAAGTCAAAAGCTTGGACAAATAGATATTTCAAAATTGCAAGAGGTAATTAAAAGACGTTTAGAAGAAATTGAACTATTATCTCAGGATCTTTTAGAGGTTGGAACAACAAAATGGGAAGCTTTATTCAATCCTCAAAAAATTGACTTAGGTAATATTAGCGCTGAAGTAATACTTGAATTAGAGAAATTCTGGAGATTGAGGAATATTGAAATTGATACTGATATCCCATCTGATCTACCAAGTGTATTCGCAGATCAAAGAAGAATGAGGCAAGTATTTTTAAATTTAATTGAAAATGCTATTAAATTTTCTAAAGATTCTGGATCAATTAAAATCACAATGATTCATAAGACAACTCAATGGGTAGAAATAACAATTTGTGACAAAGGTGCTGGTATTCCCATGAGCGAACAAAAAAGAATTTTTCTTGATAGAGTTAGGCTCCCACAGACTTCCGAAGGAACTTCAGGATTCGGGATAGGATTATCTGTATGCAGGAGAATAGTACAAGTCCATGGAGGAAGAATTTGGGTGGTATCTGAAATTGGCGAAGGTTCTTGCTTCCATTTTACCGTTCCTGTGTGGCAAGGACAAAATAAAGAGCAACAATACTTGACGAAAGGCTAGCCTTACTCTTAATTTTTAATAAGCTGTTGAGCTAATTTCCTGGCCCCATCGTCTAGAGGCCTAGGACACCTCCCTTTCACGGAGGCGACAGGGGTTCGAATCCCCTTGGGGCTATTTTAAAAATAAACTAATTTATTAATGATTTTGCTTGCTTATCTACTGCAAGTAGATTCTCTGAAAGATCCTTTTTTAGTCTTTTTTCTATCATTCCTATAGGCATCCATTGACAGCCCTGAACAGTAAGATCGTAAATCAATGAATTTTTTGAAGTATTTTTGATGTTTTGAATTTTCCAACTTCCTTCAAATTTCCTGAAATCTCCTCTTATTAATTTAAATTTTAAAAGGCCAAGCTCCTTTTCTTCAAATAAATCGATAGTTACTTCTGCTGAAAATTTAATTCCAAGGAAATCTTGAGCACCAACTTGTTTAAGGTGGACATTATTTTTATTTTGATATATTTTTTTGCTTGATAGTAGATTTGGAATGTAAATATTTAATCGATCATAATCTGTTAAAACATTCCACAACGAATCTAAACTTGCAGAAGTTGTTAGTTGAGCCGCAAGTCTTCTAGTTCCGTTAGAAAACTTTTCCATAGTTTGCTCAATTGTCCTGTAGTCATTTGTTTTAAAATGATCCACTGATTCTTGAGGATTATTCATAAATAAATTTTTTAATTAGATAAAAAATTATTTCTGTGTAACTATACTGTTTAAAACAACAAATACTTAAAAATAAAAATAATTTTGTTTATTTATTCCGATCTCAAAACGTAACCATTTTTGTAAAATCACTACAAATTAAACTACAAATTGATAATCTTTTAAAAGAGAAATCTTAAAAATGTACTCACAAGCAAAAGTAATCGCAGGCGGATTAGCTCATATACCAGTAGTAATAGCTGTTTTCTATTTTATACTCACGACTTTCAATAAGAGAGCTTTAAAATTTGTCGAGGAGTCAAAAGCAAAAAAACCTGAGGCAAAAGTTGTGGAACCAAAAAAAGTTGATGTTTCCAAAGCAGAATCGTCTAAGGTGGAAACTACAAAAACTAAAATCACTAATGTCGAAGCACCAAAAGTGGTAAAGAAAAAACATGCAGATGTTCCAGTCAATATTTATAGGCCTAAGACTCCTTATGAAGGAACTGTAATTGATAACTATAGTCTTCTTAAGGAAGGGGCTATTGGTAGAGTTAATCACATAACCTTTGATCTTAAAGATAGTGATCCATTCTTAAACTATGTTGAAGGTCAAAGTATAGGTATCATGCCCGCAGGGGAAGATGCTAATGGTAAACCTCATAAATTGAGACTTTACTCTATAGCAAGCACAAGACATGGAGATAATTTTAATGGGACTACAGTTTCTCTCTGTGTTAGACAACTTCAGTATGAAAAAGATGGAGAAACAATTAATGGTGTATGTTCTACTTACTTATGCGATATTAAGCCTGGAGATAAAGTAAAAATAACAGGTCCTGTAGGTAAGGAAATGCTACTCCCGGATGAAGAGGATGCGAACATTGTTATGTTGGCTACAGGTACAGGAATAGCCCCTATGAGAGCCTATTTAAGAAGAATGTTCGAAGCAACAGAAAAAGAAAAAAATAATTGGAACTTCAAAGGTAAAGCCTGGTTATTTATGGGTGCACCTAAATCAGCTAATTTATTATATGAGGAAGATCTGCAAAGATATCTTGCTGATTATCCAGATAATTTTAAATATACAAAAGCTATTAGTCGTGAGCAGCAAAATACAAAAGGTGGAAGGATGTATATTCAAGATAGAGTTTTAGAATCAGCAAATGAGCTTTTCAATATGATTGAAAATGAGAAGACGCATATATATCTTTGTGGATTAAAGGGCATGGAACCTGGAATAGATGAAGCTATGACGAAGGCAGCTGAAGAAAAAGGCTTGAATTGGGCGGAATTAAGACCTCAACTAAAAAAAGCAGGAAGGTGGCACGTAGAAACCTATTAAATTTTTATATTTAGTTTTAAGTTTAACCAACTCAATACTTTTTGGTTTAGACACAATTTGTAGCTAATCTTCGAAAAAAAGAGGATTTTAAAAAAAGAATACTAAAAATATGTCTTCAACTTTAAGTAATCCTCTAAGATTAGGTTTACGGCAGGAAAGAGTCATACCTCCACAATGCTTAGTAATATTTGGTGCTAGTGGAGACCTTACTCATAGAAAATTAATACCAGCCTTATTTGAACTCTACTTGCAAAGAAGGATTCCTAGTGAATTTGGAATAGTTGGTTGTGCTAGAAGACCTTGGACTGACAATGAGTTTAGAGAAAAGATGAAAGTAAAGCTATCTAATCAAATATCTGGTAAAGAACGTGAGTGGGAACAATTTTCTAATTATCTTTTCTATGAACCAGTTGACTTACAACAAAGTGATGATGTCGTAAGGCTTTCTGAAAGATTAAATGAAATAGATAAAACACAAGCAACTCATGGGAGTAGAACATTTTATTTATCAGTATCTCCGAATTTCTATGCAAGTGGATGTGAAGCTCTTAAAGCAGCTGGCCTTTTAGATGATCCTAAGAAAAGTCGTTTAGTGATTGAAAAACCTTTTGGAAGAGATTATTCAAGTGCAAAAAAATTAAATAAGATCGTTCAAAGTTGTGCTGAAGAAAATCAGATTTATAGGATTGATCATTATTTAGGTAAAGAGACAGTTCAAAATATTCTTGTCTTGAGATTTGCCAACACTATTTTTGAACCAATCTGGAACAGAAATTATATTTCAAATGTTCAAATTACTTCATCTGAGACAGTAGGTGTTGAAGATAGAGCAGGTTATTACGAAAGCTCAGGTGCTCTAAGAGATATGCTCCAAAATCATATGACTCAAATGCTTGCTGTTACTGCTATGGAGCCTCCTGGAAAATTTGAACCAGAAGCTATAAGAAATGAAAAAGCCAAGGTACTTCAAGCTTCAAAACTTGCTGATGAAAATGAACCGTGGAATTGTTGTATAAGAGGTCAATATGGAGAGGGAGGAAATATCTCAAATCGACTCAAAGGATATAGGCAAGAAGATGGTGTTAATTGTAATAGCACAACAGAAACTTATATTGCGACAAAAGTATTCGTTGATAATTGGCGTTGGCAAGGAGTCCCTTTTTATTTGAGAACAGGGAAAAGACTACCTAAAAGACTTGGAGAAATAGTCTTGACTTTTAAAGATGTTCCTGTTCATTTATTTGAATCAACAATTATAAATCCTGCTCCAAATCAACTCATCCTTAGAATTCAGCCAAACGAGGGTGCTACTTTCAAATTTGAGGTAAAATCTCCTGGTTCTGGTATGAAATCTAGACCTGTTGAGATGGAATTTTCTTATGATGAATCTTTTGGAGAACCCTCAGATGAAGGCTATGTAAGATTATTAGCTGACGCAATGCTTTCTGACCCAACCTTATTTACTCGAAGTGATGAAGTAGAGGCTGCTTGGAAACTTTATACGCCATTAATAGAATTGATGGATAATTCTCCTTGGAAGTTACCTATTTATAATTATGAATCTATGACGTGGGGACCTCCTGAATCTGATCAATTACTTTCAAAAGATAATATTTTCTGGCGCAGACCTTAAAAATGAAACCTCAACTAACACTCCAAACCCCATTAGAGCTGCCTTGTCAGGAAATTTCTAATTACCTTAATAAATTATGGATTTCAGAAGATAAAGATAATACTGGGGCTAACACTTTTACGCTAATGATCTGGCAACCTGCTTGGCTAGAACAATGTTTGGTTCAAAAAGGATTAGTAAATGGACCAATTACTGGAAATTTAAGTCCAGAGATAATTAAAGTTGCTAAAAAATTTATATTAGATCAAGGACTTCCTATCACTACTTCTCTTGATAGTGAAGAATTATTAAATTTGTTGAAGGAAAATTTATCTAATAAAGACTTTGAAGATTTTAGAGGACAATTTTTTGAATCATCAATAAGTACATTGAATCCAAGAAGACTAATAACTCTAGCGCCTACTTTAAATGAAAATTCAGGCATCAAAACTTTTGTGTCCGCTTACTGTCCATTAAGTGATACTTCATCTATGCAACCCATATGCGGGGATTTAGTTGTAATTAGGGGGGGCTCAGCTTCAATATCCCATAAAGGACTAAAAATAATTGATGAATTATCTATTAATGAATTACCTTCTTGGTTGTGGTGGAATGGAAGCTTGGATGAATCGCCAGAAATTTTTGAATATTTTACCAATTATGGTTTAAGGCTAATAATTGATTCTGCTCTTGGATCGCCTAGCAGATGTTTAAAAGTTTTAGATCAATTAAATAATTCAAATAAAGCTATTAATGATTTGAATTGGGTTAGGTTGAAAAATTGGAGGGAATCATTGGCAATGATTTTTGATCCGCCTTCGAGAAGACCAATTTTGGATCATATTACTGATATTGATATTGATATCGCAGGAGATCATATGATTCAAGCTTTGTTTTTGATCTCATGGATTAGCGATAAACTTGGTTGGTCTTTTATAAGAGTTGAAAGGGATACCGAATTAACAAAAATAGAGTTTAAAAGTATTAATGGCGAAATAATTTCTACATCAATTAATCCCATATCTTTGGGAAATCCAACTATTCATTTAGGACAAGTAATTGGATTGAGGTTGATTTCAAAAATTAGTGATGTTCAAAAAAATAATACTTGTGTAATTCTTGGTTGTGAATCAGTGGAATGTATGCGACTTGAAGCAGGGGGAATGGCTAATATGGAACTAATAGAACAAGTTGTCCCAAATTCTTTTTCTACATCAGAGTATGATGTAAGTAAATTATTGGGAAGCAGTAGAGGTAATACAAGTCCTCTTTTTGAAAATTCTATTAATATAGCCCTTCAAATATTTAATGGTTTTAATAACTAATAAATGCCTTGTGTAATATCTTCTCCTTCAACGGATAGCGGGAAAACAACATTATCTCTTTTGATATCTTGTTGGGCCTTCTCAAAAGGTATAAAGGTACAAACTTTCAAGGTTGGCCCAGATTATCTTGATCAACAACAACTTAGTTCAATTGGCCAACCTATTTGTAGGAATTTAGATATTTTTTTAAGTGGTGAGGAATGGGTTCAAGAAAGTTTCTTTAAACATTCTTTGAAATATGAGTTCTCATTAATTGAAGGAGCAATGGGTCTATTTGATGGATTAGGGTCAACAACTTATTCAAGCACAGCAAATATCTCTAAACTTCTTAATGTTCCAATAATTTTTATTATTAATGCTAGAGGTCAAGTAGCTTCTCTTTTGGCGACTGTTAGAGGTTTTAGAGATTTCGATAATGACTTGTCAATAGCAGGAATTATATTTAACAATGTTAGTTCAGATAGACATAAAAAATTAATCGAAGAAGTTTTTAAAAATGAGGATATAGAAATTCTTGGTTTTTTGCCATCTGATCCAAAAATAACTTTAAGTAAATCTAATCTAGGTTTGATATCTCCATTGGATAATGGTAAGGAAATTGATGTTGAATATTTTGCAAATTATGCCGAAAGAAATCTTGATATATTTTCTTTTATTAAATATCTGAAATCTCCTCAAAAGAAAATATTTGATTCTGTCAGTTTTGAAGATTATAAAATAGATAAAAGTAAACCTATTGCAATTGCAGAAGATAGAATCTTTCATTTTCAATACCCTGAAACTAAGGAGTTTTTGAGTGAAATAGGAATACCATTGATTTCATGGAGTATTTATGATGATGAAGAAATACCTAATGAGGCTTCATCTTTAATTATTCCTGGGGGGTTCCCTGAAAAATATGCTGATCATATAAGTAACTCTATAAAAAGCTTAAGTTCGTTAAGGAAATTCCGCAAAAATGGATTTATATATGCAGAGTGCGGAGGGATGATGATTTTAGGAGACTTTGTAAAAGATGAAAATGGTAATAACCATAAAATGAGTGGCATTCTTCCTTTTAGATCAAAAAAAAGTAAACTTTCATTAGGTTATAGATATGTTATGGGTTTAAAAGATACTCCGATCATTAAACAAAATCAATTAATTAGAGGACATGAATTTCATTATTGGGAAATTGAAAATGATTTATCTAAACTTGATTTAAGAAAAGCTGAGCATAAAAAGAAACTTTCCTCCCCATGGAAAATAAAATCTTGGGATACTGAATACAAAAATGAAGGCTTTTTTGATGAAAAATTACATGCAAGTTGGATTCACCTACATTTGCCAAGTTCTCCAGAAGTCGCAAAAAACTTTATAGATGCCACTCAAGTTAGTTTTTCAAAGGATTCTTAATTTATTATCAAGTCAAATATTTTGAGAGGAGAACCTAAAAAAAACATGCCAGGCAAAGTGATTAATGGTCCTAAAAAACTCCCCACTATAACTTCGATTTTAGTATGGCCAAGGGTTTCTTTCAAAAGTAATTCAGATTTAGGGTCTAGTTTTTTAGATAGTTTATTGATTTCTGCAGCTTGAATTCCAGCAGATTTTCGAACACCACTAGCGTCATACATAACTATTAGCGCTACAGCAACTGATAATGCAAATATTGAGCTATCAAATCCCAATTCATAACCTATGCCAGATGTAGCACCAGTTATTAATGCGGAGTGACTTGAAGGCATACCACCCGTCTCGAACATAATTCCAAATCTTATCTCTCCAGTTGAAAAGAAATTGAATACAATTTTGAAAAATTGAGCTAGTAAACAGGATAATAAGCTCCAGAAAAGAACTGAATTATTAAAAAAAGGAAAAAACTCAGACATGAATTAAAACTATTTATCTGTCTCTGTTTGTAATAAAGTCGGCTAATGATATTAAATGCTTTGCATCTGCCCCCCAAGGTTCAATTGCTTTTTTTGCTTTTTCAACTAAATCAAATGCTCTTTTCTTCGACTCCTCCATTCCAAGTAATTTTGGATAAGTAGTCTTATCGGCTAAAAGATCTTTGCCGGCAGTTTTACCAAGCTTTTCACTACTTGAAGTTAAATCAAGAATATCATCTATTATTTGGAAGGCCAAACCAATCCCCTCTGCATATGTTGTTAAAGCTCGTAATAGCTTTTCGTTAGCGCCTGCGATCATCGCGCCTGTTCTTACACAAGCCTTTAATAAAGCTCCAGTCTTATGAAGATGAATATATTCGAGAGTATTAAGGTCGACTTCTTTACCTTCGCATTCTAAATCAACAACTTGTCCCCCTACGAGGCCTGGTGCACCTGCGACTAGGGATAATTCGCCAATTACATTTAATAATCTACTTGGATCTACTCCAGGGCTCCTTAAAGAGACCATTTCAAAGGCCCTAGTTAATAAAGCATCACCTGCAAGAATAGCTATCGCATCTCCATAAACTTTATGATTCGTTGGCCTGCCTCTCCTCAAGTCATCATTATCCATCGCCGGCAGATCGTCATGAATCAAGGACATTGTATGGATCATTTCTATCGCTACTGCAGTAGGAACAGCAAGTGATGGTTCTCCCCCAGCCAGTGAGCAAGATGCTAAACATAAAATTGGACGTATTCTTTTACCTCCAGCTAAAAGGGAATATCTCATTGATTCTCTTAATATTTCTGGATTCTCAGGGCCCAAGGAAAAATCAAGAGCTTCTTCTACAACCTTTTTTGTGTTTTTAAGATATTTTTCAAAATCAGAAATGCTATCTATAACTTCAGTCATTTTTTCCCTTTAGTAAAAAATTTTTCATCTTGGAGTTTATGGCAAAAGGTTATTAAGGTTTGATGATAAACCAAATTGTTTTTGCCAGCTAAAAATAGTATTTACAAGTAACATTGTTACTGTCATTGGCCCAACACCTCCTGGTACAGGTGTGTAAGCAAATACTTTAGAAATGACATCTTCTAATAATACATCGCCACATAATCTGGTTTGATTTTTATTGGAACTTTTTAATCTATGTATTCCAACATCAATAATGACTGCTCCTTCTTTCACAAAACTAGAATCCACAAGATTGGGTTTTCCTGCAGCAGCAATTAATATGTCGGCTTCTCTACAGATTTTATTCAAATTTAATGTTTTTGAATGAGTCATTGTTACCGTGCCATTTAGATTCAACAACATAAGAGATAGGGGTTTACCAACAAGCAAACTTCTTCCAATGACAACAATTTTCTTGCCTTCAATTTTAATATTTTGGGATCTTAATAAATTAATAATTCCTGCTGGTGTGCATGATCTCATCGCAGGCTCATTTTTCACTAATTTCCCGATGTTCATCTCATTTAATCCATCTACATCTTTTCTTGGATCAATATAGCTGATCAGTTTTTGCTCATCAAATTTCTTTGGGATAGGAAGTTGTAGCAACATTCCATCAATATTCGTGTCTGAGTTTAGTTTTTTTATTAATTGTTCAACTTCTATTTGCTCTACATTATCTTTTAGATGAAAGATGAAGCTTTTTATTCCAACCCTTGAACATGCTTTTTCCTTATTATTAACGTAAACACCACTTGCTGGGTCTTCGCCTATTCTTATTACAGCTAGACCAGGTGCTCTTTTTGCAAATGTTTTATTACTAGAAATATATTCATTTAATTTGCCCTCAATTTCAAGAGATAATTTTTTACCATCTAGTTTTAATGACATTTCGAAAAACATCTCCTTTTTACACCTAGCATGCCTATAATTTTAAATTAATCAAATAGATTTATTTATATTCTGTGCAAAACATTACAACTACCTTAAAAAAATTGTTTTATCTGTGGAAGAGGAGTCAAGTTCCCATAAAACAACCAACTAAAATTTCAAAAATTGATAATTTAATAATTTTTCTGATTTGCATTTTAATTTCAATAATTTCTTCTTATAAAGAACTTCTTATTTCCCCATTAAATATCTCAGATATTTTTTCCTGGCTTTTGACCTTTACTGAAGCATTTGTGGGTTCCTGGATTTTGATCTTAGTTTCAAAAAAGGAAAATCCTACAATTTCTTCAAGACAAATCATCTTAATCGTAACTCTTCTTTTGGCAGTGCAGGCTTCGAAATTAGCCTTGGTTTCAACCATTAGTCCATTATCTTTGATAATTCCTCCAGCATTAATAATATCTCAAGGAATGGGAAGCATAACGGCTTTAGCTTGGGTATCAATAGCAAGCATTACTTGGCCTGACCCAGCAGTTCCTGTTAATAACAATTTATTTTTTATTTTATTAGTTTGCGCTTCTGTGGTATCTCTACTTGGAGGAAGAATAAGAAGTAGAGCTCAGTTACTTCAGCTATCAATTTTTGTTCCTATTGGCGCTTTTTTAAGTCAATGGATATTGATAGGTAAAGATAAAATTTCTTTTATTGAAAAACAAGAATTTGTTTTTGCTAAAGATAATATATTTTCAGATTCTTTATTGTTAGCGATAGTGATGCTTTTTACTATTTTGTTTATTCCTATTTTCGAATCGATTTTTGGATTGTTAACTAAAGCAAGATTACTCGAATTAGCTGATAAAGAGAAACCTCTCATTAGAAGATTATCTCTTGAAGCTCCCGGTACTTTTGAACATACCTTGCTTATATGTGGCTTAGCAGAGGAAGCAACAAGAATGATTGGTGGTGATATTGATCTAATTAAAACTGGAGCTCTATATCATGATGTTGGTAAATTACATGCTCCTAATTGGTTTATTGAAAATCAAGATGGTTCAAAGAATCCTCATGATGAAATAGATGATCCTATTAAAAGTGCAGAAGTATTACAGGCACATGTTGATGAAGGATTGAAGTATGCTAGGAAAAATAGGTTGCCTAAACTGATAGCTAATTTTATTCCAGAACATCAAGGTACTCTAAAAATGGGATATTTTTTTCAAAAAGCTAGAGAAAAAAATCTCGATATTAATGAAAATTATTTTAGATATAAAGGCCCTATTCCACAGTCAAAAGAAACGGCTATTTTAATGCTTGCAGATGGATGTGAAGCAGCACTAAGAGCTATGAATATTAATGCATCTGATAAAGAAGCTTTGGAAACAATATCTAAAATTATCTACTCAAGACAAAAAGATGGCCAATTAGATGATAGTAATTTATCGAAGGGAGAAATTTTTTTAATAAAAAGGTCGTTCTTAAATGTTTGGAAAAGAATTAGACATAGAAGAATTCAATATCCAACTAGCAAGAATAACACTTTTTCTTAATTTAAATTTAAAGCCTAATACTTCTACGATGTTTTGGATTACACCAATATAGAAGAGCTAACGTACTTAATAATGTTGTTAAAAGAGTAAACCCCCCAATTCCAAAAATGTCTTGAAGAGTTATGAGCCTTACAACTGAATAAGGACCCAAACCAGAAATTACCATTGATAGAGAAACTAGAGTTAAAGTTACTCCCCATTTTCTCTCTGCTAAAAGAGCTGCTGAAGAAACTATTCCAACAATCGCAGCAGGCCATCCAAGACTTATGGCAAGGGTTATATTTGCAACTTTTAATGGAGGCCCATAACTTATTATTAATGCGATTATCGGGAGTGCAATTATGTTGCCGATTAAGCCAACCCACGAAAGTGACCAATATCCAAGTAACCTTTCTCTCATTATTTACGACTTTAGTTATAAATTCAATCTACAGTATTAAGAGACTTTTTTTTAATGCTACTTAATAATCCTAAGAAATAATTTAATTTGCAGGATTAGATATAAATGTATTATCAGAATTTTCTAAATTATCAAATTGTGGATGAATTGAATTTTTTTTCTCAGAAAATACAAGTCTATTTAAAGCATTAACATAAGCATTCGCTGCTGCAACTACAACGTCCGTATCAGCAGAATGACCAGAATATATTTTATTATCCCTTCTTATTCTTATTGTTACTTCGCCCAAAGCATCAATTCCTTCTGTTACCGACTTAACTGAAAATTCAATTAATTCATTAGGAACTTTAGCTAATTTATTTAAAGCCTCGCATACAGCATCAACGGGTCCAGTCCCTATTGATACAGCAGTATCCTCAGAATTATCTTCTGTGTTTAAAAGCGAAATGGTAGCAGTGGGTTTAGATGTGTTACCGCAACTTACTTGTACAAGACTTAATTGAAATTTAGCTTCAGGTAGCTGAACCTGTTCACTAACAATTGCTTCTAAGTCTCTATCAGTAATTTCTCTTTTTCTGTCAGCTAAATCCTTAAAACGGGCAAAAGCATCATTTAAATCTTCTCGACTCAAATCATATCCCATCTCTTCTAATCTTGCTCTTACTGCACTTCTTCCACTAAGTTTACCCAAAGATATTTTGTTGTCACTCAAACCAACAGTTTTTGCATCGATAATTTCGTAAGTTAGTCTATTTTTTAGAACACCATCCTGATGAATGCCTGATTCATGTGCAAAAGCGTTAGCTCCCACAATTGCTTTATTAGGTTGCACTGTCATTCCAGTTAAATTTGAAACAAGTCTAGAGGTTTTTGTTATTTCTTCTGTTCTTATAGCCGTAAGAGGAGTTGGTGAATCTGGATTTCTTTTGAAAAAACTATTAAAAAAACTTTTCCTAACATGCAGAGCCATTACTAATTCTTCTAACGAGGCATTCCCAGCTCTTTCCCCAATTCCATTGATAGTACATTCTAGTTGCCTTGCTCCATTTTTTACTGCCTCAAGAAAATTGGCTACTGCTAAACCTAAATCATTATGACCATGAACCGAAATTACTGCATCATCAATATTTGGAACATTTTTATTTATATCGGCAATTAGTTTGCCAAATTCACTAGGAGTTGTAAATCCTACAGTATCTGGGATATTTATTGTTGTCGCTCCTGCAGAAATTGCTAGTTGAATCACTTCGTATAAAAAATCAGGATCACTCCTTGAGGCATCTTCACAAGAAAACTCAATATCATCTACCAATGATTTTGCATAATTTACCATTTCTGGAACTATTTGAAGAACATCTTTTCTGGATTTTTTAAGTTTATGTTTAAGATGAATATCACTTGTCGCAATAAAAGTATGTATCCTTTTCTTGGGAGCTGGACATACTGCTTCGTAACATGCTTTTATATCTCCTTTAGACGCTCTAGCTAAACCGCATATTGTAGGGCCATGTTCTTTCCCTACAGCATTTGCAATTTTATTAACAGCTTTAAAATCTCCTGGACTTGCGAAAGGGAATCCAGCCTCAATAACATCAACCCCTAATCTTGCTAATTGATGGGCTATAGCAAGTTTTTCTTCAAGATTTAAACTGGCACCAGGTGATTGCTCTCCATCTCGAAGAGTTGTATCAAATATCAAGATTCTTCCAGGATCTTTTGACATGAGATGGAATAACCTAATCTCATATTAAGCTAATTAAAAAAAATTGACTAGATTTATTTAAATAAATTTGCTGCAAATTTATAACTTAAACAATATTGGTTAAAATTCTGAAGAAAAAAATGAAATACTTAAATTATTAAAGTATTCTTTTAGGATCAATGCTTCCTTTTATAAAAGGTAAATTTTGATTTTTTATAGAATTTAAGGCATAAATTATAAAAAGTATGAATGGGCGATACCCCCAAAAAAATTTTTTAGGTCAGTTAGCGATAGTTTTACATGCTCATATGCCTTATGTCAGGAAAAATGAAAAAAACTCGTTAGAAGAGGATTGGTTATTTCAAGCGATTTTGGAATGTTATATACCACTACTTCAGTCAATAGAATCTTCCAAAAATGTAGATCCTGAAAATACAAAACTTACTATTAGTTTGTCTCCAACATTATTATCACTTCTAAATAATAAAAAAATTCAAGAAACTTTCCCAAGCTGGATTAAAACAAGGAATGATTTCCTTAACGAACTGCCACTAGAAGAAAAAAATGCCTCTGGATTTTTAATGAAAAATCTTAATGATAAATACTTATATTGGCAAAATTGTTCTGGAAATTTAATTGAGAAGTTTAGGGTATTAAATAACTCTGGAAATTTGGATATTCTTACTTGTGCCGCTACCCATGGCTATTTACCAATTTTAAGGGAGAATCCTGAAACTGTTAAAGGACAAATTAAAACAGCAATTAGGAATCACGAAAATATTTTTGGAACAAAGCCTCTTGGCATTTGGTTGCCTGAATGTGCATATTATGAAAAATTAGACGAAATTCTGTTTGATTCTGGAATAAGGTATTCAATCTTAGACGGCCATGGGATTCTAAATTCCACACCAAGGCCGAGGTATGGTGTGTATGCTCCAATCTGCTCGAAAAAAGGAGTTGCCTTCTTCGGAAGAGATAGTGAGTCAACTTTGCCCGTTTGGTCTGCAAAGGATGGCTTCCCTGGAGACAAAGTTTACAGAGAATTTCACAAAGATTTGGGATGGGAATTACCTGTCTCCAAGCTTCAAAAAAAAGGTATATCAACTAAAAGACCTTTGGGTTTGAAGTTTCATAAAATTACAGATGGAAATATACCTTTGGGGAAAAAAGAGTTTTATTTAGAGAATGAAGCCAATAAAAAGGCTGAAGAACATGCCGATGCTTATCTTATTGAGAGATCTAAACAATTAGAAAAATTGACTTTATCCTCTTCCTTTAAACCTTTATTGGTAGCTCCATTTGATGCAGAGTTATTTGGTCATTGGTGGTATGAGGGACCTTTTTTTATTAAAAATATTTTAAAGAACTCTGGTAAATATTCTATTAAGCTTACAAATTTAAAAGAATTCTTACTTCAAAAACCACATCTTCAGATTTGTGATCCAATGCCATCAAGCTGGGGGCAAGGTGGTTATCATAATTATTGGATTAATGATGCAAATGCATGGATTGTTCCAGAAATTACAAAAGCAGGCTCATTCTTTGTTGATTTATGCTCGAAAAATGCTGGTGATGAACAATCTATAAGACTTTTTAATCAAGCAGCAAGAGAATTACTTCTCGCCGAGTCTTCAGATTGGAGTTTTATCTTAAGAGCCGGTACTACGACTGAACTTGCAAAAGAGAGAATAGAAAGACACTTGTTCAGATTCTGGAAATTAGTTGAAATGATTAAAAATCATTCCAATTTTAATTTAAAATTTCTTCAAGATATTGAGGAAGAAGATAAAGTTTTCCCAGATATTAATATTAATGATTGGCAAAAATAAAAATACTAATTTAACTTAAGCATTCCCAGTTTTACTTTTAAGGGTGAATTTATAAACATCTTACTCATCACGTAAATTAGTTTTGGAAGTGGAAGTGTATTAGTAAGGAAACCTACCCATTCATTGGTGGATAATCTAAAGAAATTTGAGAAAAAGCTTCTTAATTTACTTTCATCAAAACTCATTAATCTTCTTAGGCCATATTGATAAAGTTTATGCCTTTGTGTTAATTCGTATGGCCATAGGACATCCCAACCTTTTGTTGCTATCTCTAGAGAACTTAGCTCAGGTTTTTTTAAAATGAATGCTAATTTTTCTGCAAGGAGCGGAGCCCTTCTTAATAATGATCCGATCATATAACCTGATGCAGGATGCACCATGCTTGCGGCACCTCCAAAACCAAGAACAAATTGTTTTTTGAATGGAAGGGGCAAATTCATTGGGAAAAGGCAATTTTCCTCATGAAAAATTTCACTTACCTTAATACCCTTACTATTAAGTCTTTGAAGTAATCTTTTCTTAAGATTTTCTTGAGATAATGCAGGATAACTAGCTAATGATGTTTCTTCAACAAAAAAAGTTTCATTTCCTAGATCCATTGCATAAAGAAAGGAGGGAGATGATAACTTTTCTTCATTATTTAAATGGTTTGGACGAAAATCCATCAAAACAAACTGTTCCTTATTAACAGGTGGTGATGAAAATTTACCAACAATTCCATAAGCAGCTTGCTGAGCTATCTCGTTCTGAACTGGTCTTTTTACGAATTTACTTTTATGACCACTTGCGTCAATAACTAACCTTGCCTTTATTTTTAGACCTGAAAAACAAATTACTTCAGATAGTTTATTTTTCTCTCTAATGTCTTTTGCAGTTTCATGCAACCATTCAATCCCTTTACATTTTTTTAAAAGTTCATTTTGAAAGGCTTCTTGATTTATTAAACCATAATCGTAGCAATGTTTTGTAGGAGCATCTCCCTTTTTATTTTCCCCATTCCCAAAAAAACTAACTGTTTTAGACCATCTGTGGGATAACAATGAATCTAGTCCTAATTCCTCTAATTCAGACGCCCATATACCATATGTATTCTCCCATTTTTCATTAGGAGATTTTGTTGATATTCCCTTTATATTTAAATCCTGCTTGGCTAATTCTGAAGCTAAACATAATGCTGCAGGTCCAGAACCTAAAATTAAAATATCAAGTATTTCCATATCATTTAATCAATCATTTTTCTTTTAATTTTTTTCACCTGAACTAATTTGAACATTTTCCTCATTTTGTTCACGAGGCACTAATACTACTTCTGATAAATGATCACCTTCATCCAATCTTTGTAATTTTACTCCAGTAGCTGCTCTGGATTGTTGAGAAATTTTATCTGCGCTTGTTCTAACTATCACGCCTTTTTCGGTCACAAGAAGTAATTCTTCTCCCTCTCCAAGAACCTTCAAACAAACTAGTACATCATCTTTGATTCTGAATTTAATCGCTCTTAAACCCATACCAGCTCTTTTTTGTAATCTAAACTGAGTCACAGGGACTCTCTTCCCAAGTCCGAATGCACTGGCTATTAAAACCCAGGGACCATCTGAAGAGTTTTCCTCTAAATTATCATCAACCTCTTTAGTGAGGTCTTCTATTTTAGCCAATTTATCAACTAAATTAGATGTTAAAACATCCATGGAAACTAGATTGTCTCCTACTCTCAAATTCATGGATTTAACCCCTCTTGCTGTCCTGCCAAGTGGCCTTAATTCATTATTATCTAGTCTGAAATGAATAGCCATTCCTGTTTCTGATCCAATTAAAACACTATCACCTTCTTTTGATAATCTTACCCAGGTTAGGGCATCTCCATCTTCAAGATTAATTGCTATTAATCCATTTGAGCGAATTTTTGAAAAAGCTGAAAGTGCAGTTCTTTTTATGAAGCCAGCCTTGGTTAGCATTAAAAGATAACGATCATCGACAAATGAATCCACAGCAACTAGGGATGTTATTTTTTCTTCTCTTGGGATAGGGAGAAGTTGAACTGATGGAGTACCTTTTGCTGTTCTGCTACTCATAGGAACTCTATAAGCTGGAAGAGCATAAGCTACACCTCTATCACTGAAAAGCAAAAGAGTGTCATGGTCGTTACAGCTTATAAATAATTTCACGTCATCATCTTCTTGAGTTTTAGTGCCAGCTTTACCCCTTGAACCACGACTAGTAGATTCAAATTCATTTACAGGCATTCTTTTTAAATAACCTGCTTCTGTTAACAGAACTACGGATCTGTCATTAGCTATGAGATCAATATCATCTAATCCTCCACCTAAATCTAATATTTCTGTTTTTCTAGGAGAAGAGAATCTTTCATTGATTTTATTAAGTTCTTCAAGAATAATTTCGTTAATTTTTTCTTTACTACTTAGTATTTGCTCATATTGGATGATTCTTTGTGTTAGTTCATCATGTTCTGCTTTGATTTTATCTGACTCAAGAGCAGTTAATCTTCTTAACTGCATTTGTAAAATAGCGTCTGCCTGCGTAGAAGATAATTCATGATCAGTCTGTAATTTTTCTCTAGCTGAAATTGAATCTTTCGCTGATCTTATTAAATTTATTATTTCATCCATAGCATCCAAGGCTAATAAAAGACCCTTTACTATATGATCTCTTTCTTCAGCCTTTTTTAATAAAAATCCTGTTCTTCGCCTTATTGTTTCTACTCTAAAATCTAGAAATACATCTAACATTTTCCTGAGTGAGAGAGTTGTGGGCTCTCCTTTAACAAGGGCTAGAATATTGGCGCTAAAGTTGTTTTGTAGAGGTGTTAACTTAAATAAATTATTTAGGACAACTTGTGGATAGGCTTCTCTTTTCAACTCAATAACAATTCTCATTCCATCTCGATCACTTTCATCTCTAATATCGGAAATCCCTTCTAATTTTTTTTCATTAACCATATCTGCAATTCTCTCAATCAAGCCCGCTTTGTTAGTTTGAAATGGAAGTTCCGTAATTATTACGGCATCTTTTTCTGCTCTACCAGCTGATTTAATTTGCTCAATATTTGCCACACCTCTCATAGTTATTGAACCTTTTCCTGTTTTGAAAGTTTCTCTGATTCCATCTCTCCCTAAGATTTGTCCACCAGTTGGAAAATCAGGACCCTTAATTAGTTCAAAAAGTTCTCTATCTTCAATAGAAGGGTTTTTGATGATTGATTTGAGACCATTGATTAATTCTCCCAAGTTATGGGGTGGAATGTTAGTTGCCATTCCTACTGCTATTCCAGATGATCCATTTAAAAGTAGTTGGGGGATTCTAGCAGGTAAAACCGTAGGCTCTTGTTGAGATCCGTCAAAGTTATCAGCGAAATCTACAGTTTCAGATTCAATATCCTCCAGTAAACTTTCATCTGTGAGAGATTGTAGACGAGATTCGGTATATCTCATTGCTGCAGGAGGGTCGTTATCTACAGAACCAAAATTTCCATGACCATCTATAAGCGGCATCCTCATAGAAAAATCCTGAGCCATCCTCACTAAAGCATCATAGACAGCAGTATCACCGTGAGGGTGGTATTTGCCTAGTACTTCCCCTACAACTCTTGCGCATTTTCTATATGGTCTGCCACTAGTTAAACCAAGTTCATACATTGCATAAAGAATTCTTCTATGAACAGGCTTTAATCCATCCCTCGCATCTGGAAGCGCACGGCCTACAATGACGCTCATTGCATACTCAAGATAAGAGTGAGACATCTCATTTCTCAAGTCTGTCTGAATAATTCGATCGCTATCTTCGCTTAATCCAGAGTTGCCGGAATCTATAATATCAGACATATAAAAAACCTTTCTTTAATAATAATCGCTGATTGTCATAATGAATAAAAAAAAAGATATATTTAATTCCTAAATACTCACATTTACACACAAATTAAAAAAAAACCTGTTGTTTTTGAATAAACCTTGGCTTATTGCCCCTTTAGTTGTTAATTTAATCAGAATATATAGTAAAATTTCGTGAATATTGAACTTGGTTTAAACAAAAAAGTCAGAAGGGCTTATGGCATCGACGAAATAGCATTGGTTCCTGGCAATAAAACTCTTGACTACGATTTGACTGATCCTTCCTGGTTTATAGGCAATTTAAAGAGAGAGGTTCCTATCGTCGCTAGTGCTATGGACAGTGTTGTTGATGTGAATACAGCAGTAGAACTAACCAAGTTGGGTGCTTTAGGCGTTATTAATATGGAGGGAATACAAACAAGGTATAACAATCCTGATGATATTTTAAATCAAATATCATCTCTAGGGAAAAATGACTTTGTTCCATTTATGCAGAAGGTATATAGTGAACCAATAAAGGAAGAATTGATTTTACAAAGAATAAATGAGGTTAAAGAAAGAGGAGGCATCGCTGCTTTAAGTGGGACTCCACAGGCTGTCATTAAATTCAAAGAAACTCTTAATAATTCTCAAATTGATTTATTTTTCCTTCAAGGAACAGTCGTTTCAACTGAGCATATTGGAATGGAAGGTAAGGAAATCTTAAATATTAAAGATCTCTGTCAATCTATGAAAGTCCCAGTAATAGCAGGTAATTGTGTTACTTACGAAGTTGCCAAACTTCTGATGAATGCTGGAGTCTCAGGATTAATGGTTGGTATAGGCCCTGGAGCAGCATGTACTTCAAGAGGTGTTTTAGGAATTGGAATTCCTCAGGCAACTGCAATTGCTGATTGTAGTTCGGCAAGAGATGATTATTTTAAAGAAAGTGGTCGTTATATTCCTATTATTGGAGATGGAGGAATAGTAACGGGTGGAGATATTTGCAAATGTTTAGCCTGTGGTGCAGACGCTGTAATGATTGGTTCGCCAATAGCTAAAGCCTCAAATGCCCCTGGTAAGGGATTTCACTGGGGTATGGCTACTCCAAGCCCCATTTTGCCAAGGGGTACAAGAATTCAAGTTGGGTCTACAGGATCCCTAGAAAGGATAATAAAGGGTCCTGCTTTACTTGATGATGGTACACATAACTTGTTAGGGGCTATTAGAACATCTATGAGTACTCTTGGGGCTAAAAACATCAAAGAAATGCAAGAGGTTGAAATAGTTATTGCACCATCTCTTTTAACAGAGGGTAAGGTTTATCAAAAAGCTCAGCAGCTTGGGATGGGTAAATAGTCTATTGGGATTAAAATCATAAACCTTAGTTAATTGTGCATTTAATTGAACAATTTTCGTATTTAGAGTTATTATAAAATGATGGGGGAAACCCCATACTCCTCACACACTAAATCGCCCGATTATTCGGGCTTTTTTAGATATTTTTGTTACTTATATTATTTTATCTGTAATGAAATCATCACTTAAAAGAATTGCCTGCTAAATTTTCTAAAAGGAATACTTAAATTATGTCATCAGCTCCAGCCGTAACTGATTCTTCATTTGACAAAGATGTACTGCAAAGTGATTTGCCAGTATTGGTTGATTTTTGGGCGCCATGGTGTGGTCCATGCAGGATGGTTGCACCAGTTGTAGAAGAAATCTCAAAAGACTTTGAAGGGAAAATTAAGGTTTTTAAATTGAATACCGATGAAAACCCAAACGTTGCTAGTCAATATGGAATTAGAAGTATCCCAACATTAATGATCTTTAAAGGAGGTCAAAAGGTTGATACAGTTGTTGGAGCCGTACCAAAAGCAACTCTTTCTAGCACTTTAACTAAGCATTTATAACTATAAAGAGCTTTGCATAAAATTGGACTTATAGACTATGGGATGGGTAATATCCATTCCGTAACAAAATCTCTAGAAAGTCTTGGAGAAGAAATATTATTAATTAAAAATTTTAATGATTCCATGTCATGTAAGGCGATAATACTCCCTGGAGTGGGGGCCTTTGATCCTGCAATGACTAATCTAATAAATACGGATTTAATAAATGATTTGAAAAATTGGATTAAAAGTGGGAAGTCTTTTTTGGGTATTTGTTTAGGCCTTCAACTCCTTTTTGAATCTAGTGAAGAAGGTAAAGTTCCAGGACTAGGTATTTTAAATGGAAAAATACAAAGAATTCCTAATGTTGTTAATCAAAGGATCCCTCATATGGGTTGGTGCCAACTTTTACCTACAAAACAAAATACCTTATTAGGGTTAGAAGAATTAAATAATTGGGTCTATTTTGTACATTCCTTTCATGCAATTCCAGATGATTTAAATATTATTGCAGCTCAGGTTAATTATGGTTCTGAAAAGTTAACAGCGATGATTGAGAGTGATAATTTATTAGCATGTCAATTTCATCCAGAAAAATCTGGTAAAACAGGAGAAAAATTTTTGAGAAGATGGCTTAATAATATTCAATAACTAATAATAAAGGATGAAGACAAACTTAAGATTAATAGGTGGTAAAAGACTTCAAAGTCCTAAGAATATTTATACGAGGCCAACAACATTGAGAGTAAGAGAGGCTTTATTTAATATATTGAATAATAAAGTTGAAAATAGTAATTGGTTAGATTTATTTAGTGGCACAGGTGCCATATCTTGTGAAGCATATAATCATGGGGCAAGAAAAATAATTGCAATTGAAAAAAACAAAAACAACTCAAAAATTTGTTTGAGAAATCTACTTTCGTTGCAAGATATAGATAGTAGGAAAAATGATATCGATGTTATTTGTAAGGACGTTCTGAACTGGACAAAACCAAACTACGAAAGAAACTTGACATCCAAAATTATAGATTTAAACAAATTAAAATTTGATTTTGTTTATCTGGACCCACCATATGATGTGGACTTCCATGAATTAGTTTTAACTCAAATATTCAATTGTAATTTTTTAAAAAAAAATTCAATAGTTATTTGTGAACATTCTCCTAACCTATATTTAAAAAAAAGTTCATTATGGGAAACTATAGATGTTAGAGACTATGGGCAGTCAAGACTAACATTTTTAATCAATGTCCAACATCCCTGAACCCCTTCTGTATTGATTCCATGCACTGACGAACAATCCAAGAAGAGTTATTGGAACTAAACCTAAAACAATTCCACATAGAAGAGGCTCGATCATTTTTTTGCCTTTTTTGAATTTCTTATTCACAATTGTTACATAGAGAATATTTTTTGTGTCAACATCTTCATCATCTGCAGCAGAAAGAGACTTTAAAAGAGATTTTTTGAAAATCTTTTTTATTATTTTTGTTGTTTTATTGATATGTTTTTCAATATTTTTCGTAAATCATCATGAAAATAATAAATATATTATTGAAACTCTTGAGCTTAATGGCTCTGCTGAGGAAGGTAATGCTCTTTTTAAGGTAAATTGCGTTGGATGTCATGGAATTACAGCAAGGGGATTAGTAGGCCCTGATTTACACTCAATAACTCAGCGTTTGAATGATAAGGAGATAATTAAACAAGTTACTGGCGGCCTCACTCCTCCTATGCCAAGTTTTGAAATTGATCCTGTAAATATGTCCAATTTATTAAAATATCTTCATAGCCTTGAATGATTTTGGAGAAAAATTTTTCTAATTTAAATTTAATATTAGTTGAACCAAATGGCTCTTTAAATGTTGGAAGTGTTGCTAGATTGTGCTCTAACTTTGAAGTTGATGAATTAAGAATTGTTTCTCCAAAGTGCGATATTTTCTCTTTAGAAGCAAAAAAAATGGCACTTAAAGGTCGAAAATTTCTTGAACATTGTAAGATTTTCGATAGTCTTGAAAAAGCAATTTTAGATTGTGATTTAGTTTTAGCATCTTGTGGAAGGATCGAAGTAAGTAAAGATTCATTTTTTGAATCTTCTGAAGATATATTTGATTGGACTTTATCCTTTAAGAAGATAAATAATTTAGCAATTATATTTGGAAGAGAAGATAGAGGTTTAACTAACAGTGAATTGCTTCTGGCAAATAAAACTTTTAATATTCCAACTTCACAGAAAAATCCTTCGTTAAATCTTTCTCACGCTGTTTCAATAGTTTTGTATGAATTAAACAAGTCTTCTAAAAAGAATTTAAATAATGAATTAAAAGTTTTTAATCTTGCATCGTCAAAACAAATACATGATTCGTTTGTGGAGATCGAGGAAATGCTTTTGCGAGTTGGATATCTCTTAGAACATACCTCCAACACAAAAATTAGTAAATTTAAGAATTTTATTTTGAGGGCAAATACATCAATGCACGAAATAAATGTTTTAAGAGGAATTGTCCATCAAATAAACTGGTTTTTAAATAATTCCAAAAAAAATAAGTAAGTATAAATTTGATTAGTTATTATTTACTTCTTGTTTTAATTTGATATGGATATTTACTAAAAACATTTTCTGAAGTAGCATCTATTGATTATTTGAATATTTAAGAAAACTAAAACTGTGCCTACAACAAAGAAAAGAAGAGTTTTCCCTTTTACAGCTGTAATTGGTCAGGAAGAAATGAAATTAGCTCTCTTATTAAATGTTATTGATCCAAGAATTGGAGGAGTAATGATAATGGGCGATAGAGGGACTGGAAAGTCCACTACAATCAGAGCCTTAGCTGATTTGTTGCCTGCAATCGATGTTGTTAAAGACGATCCATATAATAGTTCACTAGTCGATCCTGATTTACAAAGTAAAGAAGTTTTGGAAAAAATAACTCAAGGAGAAAATCTAGAGAGTATTCAAAAACAAGTACCTATGGTTGACTTGCCTTTGGGAGCAACTGAAGACAGGCTTTGTGGAACCATTGATATAGAGAAAGCTTTGAGCGAAGGTGTTAAGGCATTCGAACCAGGTCTATTGGCAAAAGCTAATAGGGGTTTACTATACGTTGATGAAGTAAATTTACTTGATGATCATTTAGTTGATGTACTTTTAGATTCGGCAGCTTCCGGATGGAATACAGTTGAAAGGGAGGGGGTCTCGGTTCGACATCCTGCCAGGTTTGTCCTTATTGGTTCAGGGAATCCAGAAGAAGGTGAATTAAGGCCTCAACTATTGGATAGGTTTGGAATGAGTGTTGAAGTTAAGACAGTTAGAGATGCTGAATTAAGAGTTCAAGTAGTTGATCAAAGAACTTCTTTTGATGATAATCCTGATGAGTTTTCATTGAGTGTTGAGAAACAACAGTATGAACTTCAGCAAAAAGTTATTAAAGCACAAGAAATACTAAATTCTGTTCAAATGGACGATGATTTAAGATTGAATATTTCTGCAATCTGCGGAGAACTAGATGTGGATGGTTTACGTGGAGATATTGTTACAAATAGGTCTGCAAGAGCAATTGCAGCATTTGAGGGAAGAACTGAAGTCCAAGAAGATGACATAGCAAGGGTAATCTCTTGCTCTTTAAGACATAGACTTAGAAAAGATCCCTTAGAACAGGTTGATTCAGGTGAAAGAGTCATTCAAGCTTTTTGCAAAGTTTTTGATTATGATGAAAAAGAAAATTTTTCAAAATTTCAATTGTCTGCTGAAGCTTAATAAAAGTGAGAATAATTGGGATAGATCCTGGCTTAGCTAGAGTTGGTTATGGAATAATTGAGATCAAAAATGAAAGAAAGATATTACTAGACTGCGGCGTTATTGAGACAGGTAAAGATAAAAAAGAAGAAGATAGACTTTATGAGATATTCCAAGATCTTAGTGAATTAATAAATCATTGGAACCCAACTGCAGCGGCAGTGGAAAAATTTTTCTTTTACAGGTCAAGCACTACCATTAGTGTGGTGCAGGCCAGAGGTGTGATTATGATGGTATTGGCCTCTAAGAAAATTCTTGTAAGTGAGTATTCACCTGCTCAGATAAAATTAACAATTGCCGGGTCTGGAAAGGCATCTAAGAAAGATATTCTTGATGCTGTAATGTATGACTTAGATCTTAATAAACCTCCAAAACCTGATGATTCAGCAGATGCATTGGCCATAGCACTTACAAAACTAAATGAGGTCGGCTTTAACTGAAAATTTAATATGGTAATCTTTGAAAACAAGAAATTGGAAAGGGATACTTTTAGAAAACTTAGAGATGGGATATCTCTTAATCAAAGAAAAAATGTAGAAAAGAATGTAAGAATATATATTGATTCATTTTTTAAGGGCTATAAAAATATTGGTTATATAGCCATATATTGGCCTCTAAAAAATGAAGTTGATATAAGAAGTCTCAAGAAAAAATTTACTTTAGCTTTGCCTAGATGTAAAGATAAAAAAGAGTTGTTATTTTATCCTTGGGACGAAAAACCTCTTACCAAAGATACTGAGGGGATACTAAGTCCAAATAACTCCTCCCCATTAAGTCATTTGCAGATAAGTATGATATTTGTACCATGTCTTTCCGTTGATAAAAATTTAACAAGATTAGGTTATGGAGGAGGTTATTTTGATAAATTAAGGAGAGATAATGATTGGAGAAATGTTCCATGCATTGGCGTATTAACTTCTAATTGTGTAAGTACTATTCCATTAACCAGAGCTGATTGGGATATTCCTCTATCGGGCTTTATCACAGAAAAAGAAATATTTGTATAATAGAAGATTCATAAAGTGATTAATTTATAGTTTTAAAAAATGGAAAATCAGGAAAAATACAATAATTTATCAAAATTAGTAGAAAAGTTGAAGAAATCAGAAGATCCAAAAAGAAAATATGAATACATTTTGTGGTTAGGCAAAAAATTGACAGAACCAGATAGTGAAATACTTGTTGAAGAAAATAAAGTTAAGGGATGCGTTTCAGAAGTTTTTGTTAAGGCGACTATTAAAGCCGGGAAATTATTTTGGGAAGGATATTCTGATGCTCTTATAACAAAGGGTTTGTTGGCCTTTCTAATAAGTGGATTAAATGAGTTAACACCAAATGAAGTTGTTGAAATAGATAAGAAATTTATAGATGATACTGGTTTGAAAGCAAGCTTAACCCCTTCACGATCAAATGGTTTTTTAAACATTTTGTTGAAAATGCAGTCTCAAGCAAATGAATTTTTGTAGATCTAATAATATAAAATTAAACTCAAAGTTAAAAGAAATAAAAAATGAGAAAATGCAAAATTGGAATTGTAGGTTTTGGAACTGTAGGTTCAGGTATTTATAAAATTTTAAGTTCTGAGGTTGATTCACATCCAATTCTAAAAGAAATAGAAATTGTAAAAATTGCAGTTAGAGATATTAATAAAAAAAGGGATATTGACCTAGATAATAATTTATTAACTGATGATCCATTTAAATTAATTAATGACCCCTCTATAGATGTAATTGTTGAAGTAATGGGTGGGGTTGATTTAGCGAAAGATATTATTCTGCAGTCATTAAAATTAGGTAAATCTGTTGTTACAGCAAATAAAGCAGTCATTGCAAGATATGGAGAAGAAATATATAAAACTGCATCTAAAGAAGGAGTTTATATATTGTCAGAGGCGGCAGTTTGCGGGGGTATTCCTATAATTGAACCCTTAAAAAGATCATTAAAAAGTAACAGCATAAAAAAAATGGTTGGGATAATAAATGGCACAACAAATTTTATTCTTTCAAAGATGACAAATGAAAAAGCTGATTACAAGGAGACCTTAAAATTAGCCCAAACCCTTGGTTATGCAGAATTTGATCCAACTGCAGATGTTGAGGGTCATGACGCTGCTGATAAGATTTCAATCCTTAGTGAACTTGCATTTGGAGGGAAAATCAAAAGGGAGGAGATTAATTCTGAGGGCATTAGTAAAATTAATTTAAAGGATATCGAATATGCCAATAAATTAGGATTTGAAATAAAACTTATAGCTCTCTCCGAAAGGGGACAAATTAATAATAATGATTCACTAGCTTTGAATATTTGGGTAGGACCTTCTTTGATTCCAAAATCTCATCCATTAGCAACAGTTAAGGGAGTTAATAATGCCTTATTGATAGAGGCTGATCCTCTTGGAGAGATAATGTTATATGGTCCAGGTGCAGGGAGTGGTCCAACTGCTGCATCAGTAGTATCAGATATATTAAATCTGCATGCCGCCTCAGTAAAAAATAATAATTCAATCGATCCATTATTATCTTTTTATTTCTGGAGAAATTGTCATATCATTGAATCTTCGCAAATAAATAAAAAAAATTATCTTAGAATTATTTGTCTTGATAGTCCAGGTGTCATAGGAAAGATTGGAGATATTTTTGGAAAGAATAATGTATCAATCGAATCAATTGTTCAACTTGATGCTAGTGAGGATAAAGCTGAAATTGTCGTTATTACTCATGAGGTGAATAATGGAGATTTTGAGAGATCGAAAGATGAAATAAATTCGCTCCATGAAGTCAAAATTATTGCAAGTCAATTAAGTTGTATTTAAAAAAATAGTTTGCAAATTTCTTTATAGCTTGGTAAACCGAATAAAGTAAGTGTTTGGTTTTAGCACCTTAATGATTCATTCAAAACTATTAGATAATCATAATGAAAATAATAATTTAATATTTTCTGAAAACCTCTATAAAGGTGCTTGTGTAAAAATTAAAAATAGCAATAAGACTTTTCAAGTAATTGGTCTAAATATAGGTAAAGAAATTTGTTGGGTGAGAGAGTGGCCTTTTGCCTCTAATTCTAAAAAAACATTTGCTTTAGAAATAAGTCAAATAACCTTACAAACTTTTTGCTCAAATAATTCTTCAGAAAAATTAAGTAATTATGAAATATGAAAAAAACAATTGTTTTATCATTATTTATTGTTTTAATTTCTTTTTTACAGAATTCTTGCGGCTCAAAAAGAATATCTAAAAAAATCATAGTGGCAAGTTCTGGAAAAATTGAATCTTTAGATCCAGCTAGAGCAAATACTCTTAAAGCAATTCAATTAATCAGTTCTTTAGGAGACACATTATATGAATTAAATTCTGATGGAGAATTAATCCCTGAATTGGCCTCGGGGATGCCAATTATTTCAAAGGATAGGCTTCAAATAACTATCAATTTGAGAAAGAATGTTTTTTTTCACGATGGAACTGTATTTAACTCAAATGCTATAAAGTTTACTTTTGATAGATTCAAAAGAATCGGAACGATGAATTACATTTTAGGAAATAAGATTAAATCAATAGAAACGCCGAGTGAATATTCAGTGATAATAAATTTGAATAAACCATCAAGTTCTTTAAATGGTTTACTCACATCAGTAAATTTAACTCCAATATCTCCTACATTTTACAAAAAATATTCTGATAAGTTTCTAAATGAAAAATTCGTTGGTACTGGCAAGTATGTGCTGACTAGTTTCTCTAATGAAGTTCAATCAATTGATCCATATTTGAATTATTGGGGTGAAAAGCCCTTAAATAAGGGTGTTAACTTTGTGGGGTATTCAAATTCATCTTCTCTTTTTGGGGCTTTAAAAAGTAAACAAATTGACGTGCTTTTATCAAATTCAATTGATGATAGCCAGAGAAAAAGATTAAATTACTTAAGCAAAAATAAACAGTTTAATGAAGGTAATAGTCCTTTTACTGAATTAAGTTTTATAAGCCTTAAAACTAGTTCTTATCCCTTAAATAATCTTAATTTAAGACTGGCTTTGGCAAAAAGTATTAATAGAAAATTGATAAGTGAGAAAGTAAGTTATGGATTAAGGAAGCCATCTAGATCAATTATTCCTCCGATATTAAAAAAAGATAATCAAGAACTTTGGCCTAAATATGATTATTTAGAAGCGAGAAGGTTATTGCAAAAAGAAAATTATTGCAATGGAAATATTCTGAAAATACCTCTTACTTATAGATCGAATGTACCAGCTGACAAGCTTATTGCTCTGACATGGCAAGAAGAAATTAAAAGTTCTTTGAAAGATTGTCTTAATATTGAACTCAATGGGGTTGAATCAACAACAGTTTATAAGAATCTAAGTTTAGGGATTTATACGGCAGTTCTTCTAGATTGGACTGGAGCTTATTCTGATCCAGAGGCCTATCTCACCCCTCTTTTAAGTTGTAATGAAATAGTTGATGGAATATGTAAAAAAGGAGAATCAGTTTATAGCGGTAGTTTTTGGGGATCTAATAAAGTGGAAAGTTTATTTCTTGAGAGTGAAAAAATAAGTGGAATTAAAAGATTAGAAAAACTTCTTGAAATTGAAAAAATAGCAGCAAGTTCAATACCTTATATTCCTATTTGGATTTCCTCTCAAAAAGCATGGTCTCAAAATAAAATATCAAAACCTATTTTTAATGGTGCAGGAATCATCTCATTGAGTGATCTTGAGTTAATTAATGAGTAGAAATTTAAATAAACTACTAAATTATTCCTTATTAAAGATTTCATTTATACCGATAATGTTATGGATAATTTCTTCATTAGTTTTTATTTTATTAAGAGTTGCTCCCGGCGACCCTGTTGATGCCATACTTGGATCTGGTGCAGATGAGGTTTCTAGGGAATTTCTAAGAAATAAATTGGGGCTAAATGAACCTTTAGTAAATCAATATTTTTCATATATTAAAGATATATTGCACTTGGATTTTGGCCAATCTCTTAGTACCCAAGAGCCAGTCCTAAATATTATTATTAAGTCATTTCCTGCAAGTCTTGAGCTTGGATTCTTTTCAATATTATGTGCCACACTAATAGGATTCCCATTGGGATTAATTGGCTTAAGAAATAGAGGGACAAAGACTGATTATATTGCGAGAATATTAGGAATTGCTACATATGCGATCCCTCCTTTTTGGGGTGCAATGTTAGCGCAATTATTATTTTCTGTATTCTTTAATATTTCCCCAATTGGAGGTAGGTTTCCAATATTTCAGCAACAACCTCAAATTACAGGTTTTCTAGTTTTAGATAGTATTCTTTCAAATAATATTATTGCTTTGAAAGATAGTCTTTATCATCTCGCACTTCCTTCGATTACCCTTGGTTTTTTATTAAGTGGTATATTCAGCCGCTCATTAAGAGTAAATTTGGATAAGACATTAAAAAGTGATTATGTAAATGCTGCTAAATGTAGAGGAATATCTAGGAAAAAAATATTTTTAAACCATGCATTGCCTAACGCTCTATTGCCAATTGTCACTATTTCTGGTTTGACTATGGCCTCATTAGCAGGAGGAGCTCTATTGTTCGAGGTAACTTTTTCATGGCCAGGTATAGCTTTAAGATTACATGAAGCTATTTCTCAAAGAGACTATACCTTGGTTCAAGGAATTGTAATTTTTACCTCTATGCTTATAGTCTCTTTAAATCTCTTCGTTGATATCTTAATCGCATATTTAGATCCAAGGATAGAGTATTAATTTTCGGAGATTTTTTTTATTGTCTCAAGATCTAAAATATGGAAATCAAGTCCTAAATCTCTTTGGTTTTTAACTACTGTAGGGATTTTTTGCTCTTTAATATTTTTTAAAAATTCAACTATAAATTTCGAAGATAAATCTTGCACTAATATTGGCTCTGAACCAATAAAAGATTCACTTATTTTAAATACGTCATTATTTTCTTTATAGCTTTTATTAATTCTTATTGGAGAGAAATGACTTGCCCCTTCAATAATTAGAAATCTATTTGATGGATTATTTAAAGCAGAAAAAACTCTAAATTGTTCATTCATTAATGGTGTAATAAGGTCATACGTGCCTCCTATTAGAAGAGTTGGTATTTTAATGCCTGTACTATTTTCTTTTGGCCATACTAAACTGCCAAATGAATTGAAACCTATAATCGCACTGGCCTTATTAGCATTATTTTTCTTAGGGAATGGTATTTCGCTCAACTGACATTGAAGTAATTTAGATAAATTTGTTACCGCAAAGTCTTTTAATGCTGAATTACATTTGTCCTCTAGTTGATCAGTAGGTTTATTTCCTTCATATAAAAGTGCTATTAAAGCACCAAGTGAATGCCCCATTAAAATATATGAATCATTAGGTAAACCAAATTCTCCATTTTCATGAGCTTTTAATACACCATCTAAATCTTTAATTCTATTTAAGAAAAAGTCTGCACTCCCAGGAATTGTTTCCTTACCTTCGAGTACTTTCATGAATGATTCTAAATTACTCCCTCTATGATCTATGAATAATATTGGCCAACCTCTTTTAGCCAATTCGTTTCCTATCCATTTGAAATTATTAATTTCGCCTCCAAGACCTGGCATAAAAATTATCAGTTCTTTATCATTATTTGTTTTATTGCTTTTCCATATTTCAATTTCAAAAGGTTTCACTCGGTGAGGAGCATAAATTTTTTTATCAATTTTTATTAGATCTTGAGTTGATTTTTTTTCAGTATTTTTGAAGGGATTTTGGTTTGTTCTTTCAAGTTTATTTAATTTAGATAAAAGTTCTTGCTGCGTTGATAATTCATTTTTCCAAGATGAAATTATTAAAATTAAATTATCAATATCTAGTGAAATTTCTTCTGATGGTAAAGCTTTTATAATTTCTAAAATTGAAACTTCTTTTTTTTCATCTAATAAATTTTCTATAGTGTTATAAATTTCTGTTCCATTATCGTCATTTGGAACTTTAATGCTTTTGCTTAATTCTGTAAGAATTTTGCGCCCTATCCAACTTCTTAATATTTCTCTATTTAATCCCTCTTCCTTGAAAACTGGAAATTCTAAAAATTTTGATAATTCAAAAACTCTTAATAATCCATTTTTTTTTAACCAATCTATTAATTCTGTTGAATCATCTTTATATTTTTCTAATTTTGATAATTGTTCTATAGTAAGAGGGATTTCCATCTCTTCAAATTTAATATTTATCTTTTCAGCAGCCTTTAAACCATTATTAAAAAATAAACCACAAAAACTAAAAAAAATTATAAAAATGTATTTCACTTGTGATTAGTCCAAATAGTTTAAAAATTAGCAAAAATTGGTGGATTCAATTTCCATATCATTTGAGGTTAATAACCAAGATAAGATTTTATGCTGCATTTGGAGCAGGAGGTGTTATTTATTTAACATCACTTATTTTTAATAACATAGGGTTATCGGCAACAGATATTGGTTTGGGGTTTACTATTTCAGCAATAATTGGAACTGTGACAAGACTTTTAACAGGTAATTATCTTAATAAAACAGGGAAAATACAATTTCCAATAGTTACTTCTTCAATACTAAGTATTGCAGCTAGTTTATGCCTGATTTTTTCAAGAGATACCTTTTTGTACATAATTGGACAATCATTTGTTGGGGCTGCTGCAGGAATATATTGGCCTGCAGCCGAGTTTGGGGTGCCCTATTTTTGCCATCCTATCGAAACACGCAAAGCTTATGCCCTTGTTAGAAGTTCGGAGGCTTTAGGAATATTTCTAGGGGTATTCTTAGGGGGTTATATGACTAATTTTTTGTATTCTAAATCAATTTTTATTAATGATATATTTTGCATGTTCGTTATAACATATTTAATATCTAGAAATAGTTCTTCTATTAAAAAAAACTTAGAAAATTTTCAAAAAAAATTAGTAGATCCAATTAATCATGGACAATTGAAATGGAATAAAAATTCAACAATAATAATTTTATCTATTTTATTGATCACTACCTCTTTAGCTTTGATTCAAGTAACTTTGCCTCTGGATCTTGTTAAAGGTGGTGTTTATCGCAATGCATTAAGCAAAGAAATTATTAGTGTTCTAATTTCTATTCAGTTAATTTTATTATTGTTTTTACAATGGCCTGTCGGTTCTTGGATATCTAAGAAAGAAAGATTATTTGGCTTAAAATTTAGTTTAATAAATTTCTCTTTCGCTTCATTTTTATTATTTATTTCTAGTTATTTAAATATCCCAGCTTTTTATTTAATTTCTTTTTCATTGATTTTAGTAAGTTTAGGGACTGCTTCATTTCTTCCAACATCAACAGATGTCGTTTTCAGAATAGCTCCTTCAAATAAAAAAGGTTTTGCACTTGCTCTATTATCACAATGTTTCGCTATGGGTTATTTCTTTGGACCATTTGTTTCAGGACGCATATTAGATCTATTTGGTTATGCTTCAATAATCTGGCTTTCAATTTCATGTTGTTGCTTTTTTGTATTTGCAATTCTATTTAAGAGATTATTTTAATTAATCTTTTCTAATTCAATAATTCTTCTCTCTCTAAGAAATAAGAAAAAAGGTGCAGAGAATGCGAAGGCTATAAGAAAAGTTCCAATATATACAACCCACATATTCTTCATGTTTAGTTTTTTTGATTCATTTACTATCCATATAAAAATAGCGCTTGCTCCTACTAATAAGTCTCTAGAAATTGACTGAGCTGCAGGGTTTGCATTGGCTAAAGAAATGAAGTTATTTATATCAAAGCTATTTCCATATTCCCTAGCAAATTCGAAATTTGCCATCATTGGCAGGACAGCACCTAAAAATGATAGAAAAAGGTAAAGATAAGATAGTATCTGTTTATTATCTTTTAAAATGTTGAATGAATTCACTTTTCAAAAATATTTCCCTTAATAATAGTATTTAAAAGCTTATGGTTGTTGAAAAGAATAATAAAGTTGAAGACTATAAATTTAAAAAAGGAAATTTAAATTTTGCTGTTGTTGGTCATGTTGAGTGGATAAATTTCTTAAAGGTCGATCAATTACCCAAACCTGGAGTTATTTCTCATTCTGAAAAGTCCCAAGAGTATCCAGCTGGTGGAGGCCCTATTATTGCGAAAATACTTTCTGATTTAACTTTAAATAAAGTTCATTTTTTTACGTCATTAGGTAATGATGATTATGGAGATAAGTGTTTCAAGATTCTCTCAAATATGGGAATTAAATTGCATGTAGCTTGGCGTGATAAACCAACTAGAAGAGGATTTAGTTTAATTGATTCTCAAGGTGAAAGAGCAATAACAGTTATTGGAGAAAGGTTAGCTCCAACTCATAAAGACAAGTTAGAATGGAAGATTTTTGAAAAAATGGACGGAATTTTTATTACTGCATCTGATTCAGAGATTTTTAAAATGGCTAGATCAGCTTCAATACTGTGTACAACACCAAGGGTAGGATTAAATACAATTAATAAATCAAATGTTCTTTTAGATGGATTAATAGGCAGTAATCTTGATCCCGGGGAAGTTTTTTCTTTTTCTGAATTATCGTTAAAACCAAAATATACTTTTAAAACCGAGGGAGAGAATGGTGGCATACTATTCCCAGGAGGAAGATATAAGGCTCTTAAAAACAAAAAATTAAAGGTTGATTCTTATGGCTGTGGCGATTCTTTTGCTGCTGGGATTCTTTATGGAATGGCATCTAAGTGGAATATAGATAAAAGTTTAAATCTTGCTAGAGTAATGGGAAGAGACGCTAGTGAATTTTTCGGACCATATGCAATTAGTGATGAAAAATAATTGATTAAAAATTATATGACTAATTCAGATAATAAAAATAAAAATCAACTTGTAGAAAACATTATTGTTTTGTTTTTATTTACTGTTTTTTTAGTTTTTAAATCTTTAAAAACTTTATCTAAAATTTTTACTTATGGAATCATAAAGAAGGAAATTTTAACTACTAAAAGTAACTTAGGCGTAGATATAAAAATAAAAATTAAGTAATGAATATATTTTTAGTTTTTCTAATTTTAGGAGTTATTTTTTTGGGTTACAAAAAAATTAACTCAAAAAAAACAAAGAACTTAAAATTAGATAAATTTAAAAATAAACTGCAGAGCACGCAAACAAATATTGAAAGAATTTTTTTAAGGGAGGAAGAAAAAACCTTCTCAAATCCTAATATAAATATTTATATTGGAGTTTACGATAATGAAGAAAGTATTAATAGAAAATCAAATATACACAGAGCAAGACTTTCAAAATTTAAGAAATCCAAATTAAATGGTTCAATGATATTTCAAGACGATGAGCAAAGAATTTATAAATTTAATAATGGAAAAAAGGTTTACTTATAATTTTAATTTCTAACTACACTCAAGACTCTCTCTTGTTGAAACGCCTGTTGTTGGATTGATCCCATCAGCAATTTCACAAAGATTTCTTTGATCTTCGCTGTCAAGAATAGCGTAAGAAAAATCTGCTCCTTCTATTTGAGCTCCTGCAAAACTGCTTCCTGATGCGATCATATTTATTAAAACAGCATTTCTAAGATCTGTTTTTTGGAAATTAACTCGATCAGAAAGAGTATCGGTCAAGTCTATGCCATTTAAGTTAGAACCTTTTAAATCAGATAGGGTTAAGGTTGTCCCATGTAAATCAACGTCACTAAAATCAGCGTCTCTCGCAACTGCTCCAGCTATAGAAGACAAATGAAGATCCTCTCCATGGAAATCAAATCCTGTAATATTGGATCTTACATAACTTGGAACTTCGTCTCCCTCGCCCTTGACAGCTACATTTGCCCCAGCAAAAACTGGAGAGGATATAACTAAGAAAGAAAAAGTTAAGCATAAAAAATATTTTAAAAACCTAAAAAATTTCATACTAAAGAATTTGAATAATATTATTTTATAACAATTAGATAATTTTTAAAATTGATATTTAAATTTAGAACACCTTTTTAAGATTATTTAACACTATAAATTTTAAATCTAGGTTCTAAATTTGTTATACAATCTAGGAGTTTTTTATTATCTTTGCTATTAGTAACCTTGAATTCAGATTCAACTGAGCCGCCTTCATCTCTAATGGCTTGATTTAAAACTATGGAACCGTTTTCGTCAGATACTGATCGATGAAAAGTTCCTCTTGGTATCCTTAAAATATATCCGCAAGATTCTAATCTAACTTTGTAAAAAGGATAATCCCATCCAAAATTAACAAGGAAGAATGTTCTTCCCCCAGAAATAGCCAATAGATTATCTTCTTGATTGTGATGTATGTAAAATTGCCAGTTATTTAATTCTTCATCATTTGGCGGACTAATTGCAGGACCGCTGTGAATCACTAAATCCCTAAAATTTGAATTGTTAATACTAATATCAAAAAATCTGACATCTTTTGTATCTCGAAATTTTTCATAGCTTATCAATTCAAACATTTTTGATTTGTTTGATTTGATAATTGGAATTTCTAAACTTGAGTTCAATTTTCTCCGAAGATTAAACAAATGAAAACAGATAAATTCCTTTAAGAACGTATCAATTAACACTAAAAAAGAAACATATTTTTTTTATTTTTTTTTTCTTAATTTAAGAGATTATAAATTTAGAGTTTATTTGATTTCAAGAGGTTTAATTTCCCAGGATAAAGTATTTTCTAAATTATTTTTTCCTATAAAGTTCCCAGTAATTACAGAGGTTAAATTAGATTTGGAAGATGATACCAATGTTAAATATCTTTCGTCTATTAATCCTTTTCCGCTTGGATCAAAACCTCTCCAACCAGCACCTGGAATATATAATTCAGCCCAAGCATGTAAATCTAACTCAGAGGGTAACGGATCTTCAAAATGATAACCACTTACAAACCTACTTGGGATACCAATAGACCTACAAGCCTCAACCATCAGCATTGCTAAATCTCTGCATGAACCTATACGTTCTCTAAGTGTCCTGCTAGCCGGCCATGCTGGGCCTATATGCCTTTTGGTATATTTAACCCGATCTTGAATAATCTCAATTAATTGGTAGGTAAATGATAATGCGTTATTAATGCTTCCTGCTAAAGCTTCTTGGGCGAGTTCTACGGCAGAGGGATCGTGTTGTCCATTTGGCATCCATCCCTCCAATGCTCCCTGTAAATCTCTATTTATAATGCTTCTACAAAAAGGTAATGTTAAATCTCTATTTTTAACTACATCAATAATGTTTGGATGTTTTGTAGTTTCAACTTCGCTGATTGATTCAATAATTAAATTATCTGTTAATCCATTGAATCTGATTCTGTTAATCTCTTCTCCGCTGGCAGCAAGTAATGGATAAAGAATTTCTGGTTCTGGGCTTATTTTTAATTCAAAATTCTTGAGTTTTTGGAAGCCATTTGACCTTGGCTTTATACATAATCTATGCTCGCCTAATTGGACAGGCTCTTCGTATTTATATTCAAGTTTGTGAATGTATTTAATTCTCATTAATAAGCTTATTAATTAATAAAATATTTTTCTTGAATGAGATCATTTAATTTATTTAAATCCATTTGCAATGAATCTATAGCCTCATGTAAACCATCATTAATTATATCTTCAATTCTGATATAACTCCACTTTGCTTTAAGCAAACCTCGCATGCATTCTAATTCTGATGGATTTTCAATAGATGGAGAGGTATCTATCGCTTTAAGTGTATTACTTATCCCATCAAGACAGTACCTTACTGATCTCGGAAAAATTGGATCAAGTAAAAGAAATCTCGCAACTGAATTAGGCTTTATAGAATTCTGCACTGCTTTCCTAAACATTTGATAAGCTCCAGCTGAACGTAAAAGTGCAATCCATTGCAGCTCATCAAGAACCCCTCCAAGTTCATCTAAGCTAGGTAAAAGTAAATAATATTTAACATCTAAAATTCTGGATGTTTTGTCAGCTCTCTCGATTAATCTTCCAAGAATGCTAAATCTCCAAGCAAGATCTTTGCTTAGAGTTGCATCTGTAATTCCATAAAAAAGCTGACATTCCCTCCTTATTTCACTTAGTTGTTCTTGCCTTGGTTTATTCCATATTGACTCTCCTTCTTGCATATTCCAATATAAAACATTAATTTGTTCCCACATTTCTGTGGTCATAACATCTCTGATTTGTCGTGCATTTTCTCTTGCCATTTGAATGCAAGAAATTATGCTGTTTGGGTTTAAACGATCTCTTATTAAAAAATTAATAACATCATCAGGTTTTTTCTCTGGAAATCTTTTATCAAATGATTCTCTGTCACTTGAAGCATCAATTAACGGAAGCCAAGGTTCTGCGCTTCCTGGCGGACAATCTAATGACATTGCTTCACTTACTTCCACGAAGCGAGATATGTTTTCTGCACGTTCTAAATAACGATTTATCCAATAAAGAGATTCTGCTACACGACTTAAAAGCATATTATTTACCAACAACCCATGTATCTTTGCATCCTCCACCTTGAGAAGAATTGACGACTAATGATCCTTTTTTTAATGCTACCCTCGTAAGCCCACCAGGGCTTACCCATGAATCTTTCCCTCTCAAGATATATGGTCTTAAATCAACATGACAAGGAAAAAGTTCTCCATCACATAACGATGGCACAGTAGATAATTCTAAAGTTGGTTGTGCTATGAAATTTCTAGGATTTTTTTTAATTTTATTAGCGAATTCTTCTATCTCACTTGTTGTTGAGTGAGGTCCAATTAACATTCCATAACCCCCAGCTTCTGCTACAGACTTAACGACAAGTTTGGGTAAATTTTCTAAGACATAATCTCGATCCTTTTGATAATGACAAATATAAGTTTCTACATTATTAATAATAATTTCTTCATCAAGATAATACTTAATCATTTTTGGAACAAATGAATAAATCATTTTGTCATCTGCTATTCCAGTCCCAGGTGCATTTGCTAAAGCAACATGACCTGCCTTGAAAACATCTAATAATCCGCTAACACCAAGGCAGGAATCTTTTCTGAAATTAAGAGGATCCAAGAAATCATCATCAATTCGTCTGTAAATTACATCTACTCTTTTTAATCCAGAGGTAGTTTTTAAATATACATAATCGTCATTACAAACTAAGTCATGACCCTGAACTAGTTGGATGCCCATTTCTTGAGCTAAATAACTATGTTCAAAATAAGCACTATTAAAAATTCCTGGAGTTAGTAGAACTATCTTGGGAGTGTCTGTCCAAACAGCAAGTTCTTGAAGTGTTTTTAAAAGATATGATGGATACTCATCAATTGGTTTTACTATTCTTCCAGAGAAAAGATTAGGGAAAATATTTTTCATAACTAATCTATTTTCTAAAAAGTAAGCAACCCCAGAAGGGCACCTTAAATTATCTTCTAAAACATGCCAATCTCCATTTCTGTCTCTTATTAAATCAAGTCCTGAAATTTGACACCATTTATTTAGAGGAGGTTTAAAACCTATCATCTGAGGTCTCCAACCTTCTGAACTCTCTATTAATTCTCTTGGAATTATTCCATCATTAATTATTTTTTGAGAATTATAAATATCATCTAGGAATAAATCAATTGCCTCAAGCCTTTGTTTTAGACCTTTTTCTAAGGTTACCCAATCATCTTTACTAATTATTCTAGGAAGTGGATCAAAAGGTAATATTCTTTCAGTACCTTTTAAACCAGTATCGTTTAATCTAAAAGTTGCACCATGTCTTAATAATAATTTTTTTGCGGCAGAGTGATTCCTGTTTAGTTCTTCAAGACCCATATTATCCAAAGAGGAAAGAAGTGGAATCAATATTTCTCTAGCAGAATTAACATTATCCTTAAAGTATTCATCAAAACTATTTTTAGGCTGATAACTTGAAAACATATATTTCATAATTTAGTAATTTTTACTTTAGCTTCAAATCTATATTCGTATTTATGGATACCAAAAATAATATCTCTTAACTCGATCTATTTAATTATTTGGATCATTGAAGTATATTTCTTAAAAATCTAAAAAAGTATGAATTCTGGCAATTGGCAATTTGTGTTTTTTAGATATTTCGCAAGCTTTCTTTTTATACTGTCTCACAGTTTGCTGGTTCTTGATCATCTACCAGTAGGGGCGGCACTTCACGGCCTTGGAGAAGTTTTTATTGCGCCTTGGGCTTTTAGAGAAAGAGCATGGGATCTTGTGGTTATTGCAGTTTTATTTTTCTTTTTCGATATCTGGGGACTTATAAACACTCCTTGGAATTAACTGATATTATTTATTTACAGATTCTGGGAAAATGATATTAAAAATTAAGTCTTATTTTTATCAAATTTATAAAATAATTTTACTTTTATTACTTACGAATATTTCCATTTTGTATGCACATAATTTATTTAATGGTGGTTGCAAAACACATTGTGGGCAAAAATTTAAAGTAATAAGTAATAAAAACAAATTAAAAAATATTGATGATCAAATAAATATTGAGAGTAAGAATTCTTGTTTAAACAAATCACTATGTAGAGGTTAATCTATCGAGATTTTTTAAATTATTTTATGAAAATCTTTCTTTGATAATTGTCATTAAAGTACTATTTGCTTGATAATTTTTATTAGGAGGATTTATTTGGTTTTTAATTTAAAAAATAAAAGTATAAATCAACGGTAGAAGTAGTGATGAAGCAGCAACTAAAGCGATTATCTGGTTTAACCTAACATATGGTTTTTTTACTAGATCCTCTCCGCATAATCCACAAATCAAATTACCTTTTAAAGATTGTTTTTGAAATTGATATTTAGGATTGCAATATGGGCAATAATATCGAACCATTTTTAAATTTTATTGTTTTAATCATTATCTATAAAACTTGAAGAAAGTCATCTTATTAAAAAAAAAGAGGGCTAATTTAAGCCCTCTTTTATCTCTTACTTATATTTTTTACTGAAGTTATTAACGCACCTAAATCATGGATCCTTGTTAAAAACTTCTTTTAAGCTAATGCTCACCAAAATTAACTAATTGTCTTTAACTGGGGCAAAAACTCTAGAATTAAGCTTGTTTCTTAAAGGGCACCTAAACGATGCAGAAGAAGGAAGCTTAGACATTAATAAAAAATAATTGGAGCAGTTAATTAAATTAGTTCGGCTTATTCCGAAATTTCAGGCAGGCTATCGATCATTTTGAAAGACCTCCTAGAACTCAACAATATAAAATTAGGAAAATATTTCTCTAAAGACAATCCGTTTTTATACGCATTGCTTTTTAATTAAAAATGTCCGAGAGTAGTAATCAATCGTGCTAATTTTTTTAAGATATTTTTAGTAAGTTTTGCTTATTTCTTTTGATATTTAATTCGTCTATCTTAATTTTAAATAATTGAGGAAATCTTTTATGAATCATTCGAATGAAGTTAGTAAAACTGATAAATCAAACCCCATAGACGAATATTTTCAATGTCTCTCATATTGCGACATTCACCCAAAAGGTATAGATAATGACTGTGAGGTCATTTGTATGGAAAGACATTTAAAAGCTAACTATTGGTAATTAATAAATTTCTACTTTTTACTTAAATCCCTTTGAAAAAAGGTTAGTACGAACTTTAAATTTCCATACATTTACAACACCTTTTGCATTGACTGCTGCAAGTGCACAATCATCAGGTCTCCATGATATTGCTCCTACTAAATCTCCTGCGAATGCAGCCCCAACGGGATCTCCATTGCCATCATTTTTTAGGAAACTTGCGACAACAGAACCATCCCTAGATCCTGAGGCTACAAGCATACCTTTATTTGAAAAGGCTAAGCTCGAAATAGGTTCTGTATGGTGACATAGCTCTCCTGGCATAGTGCCCTCCGGACCATTGCCTATAAAGCTCCATACTGTAATTCTTTCACTGCCGCTAGTTGCTAATAATTTTCCGCTGTCATCAAAAGAAAGGTGACTTGGTTTTCCAGGGTATCCAGTCATTTCGGCATCCATTCCTGTTGATCTTCTCCAAAAATGAACTGAATTGTCTTGACTCCCACAGGCGACTATATCTCCATCAGGGCTTAATTCCATAGAGACCAATGATCCTTGCCACTCCAGCTTTTGATTCGTTTTATTATTAACAATGTCAAAGAATGTCACTCTGCCGTAGCATGCAGTTGCGAGCTCATTTTTATTTGACCATGTTATTGCACTTACTGTGCTTGGATGGTCTTCTGAGATCCATTTCTCTTCTCCAATTTCATTAAAAACATATACTTTTTTTGAGGAAGCTATCGCTAGAAATAAACCGTCATTAGACCACTTGAGGTGTTCTACCCAACCTTTGCCAAGATCAAGTGTTTTAATAACTTTACCTTCATGGCAATTACAAATTTGAACATTTCCATCTTGACCTGATGTTGCAAAAATTTCACCCTCTGGATGAATTGCCATTTCTAGTAGACCACCAGAGTGAGTATTTTCTTTTTTCCAAATAATTTTTCCAGTATCTCCTTCGAATGCAAAAATACCACCCGCAACGTCGCCAACAATAAATTGTTTCCCTTTAAGAGCCCAGCCACATGCTATGGCATAATCGCTAACTTCAGCAGTCCATCCTTCATGGAACATGCCTCTTGGGCTAAATGGTTCTATATCAGGCATTTATCAAAGCCTTCTTGCATCTCTTTCTCATTTAAATTTCTACCGATAAAAACAAGTTGATTTCTACGAGGTTCGTTACCCCATTCTTTATCAGGTTGTGCAGTAAATAACATGTGAACTCCCTGAAAAACTATTCTCCTTGGGTTGCCTGAGTAACTTATGAAACCTTTTGTTCTGAATATATCCACTCCTTTTTCTGATAGAAGTCTTCCCATCCAAGTATTTAGTTTTTCTGGGTCAACATCTCCAAAACGCTCTATAGCAATTGAGCCAACTTCATCATCATGTTCATGCTCTGCTTGCCAGAACCTTTCAGTATTAAATGGAATCTCTTTATTTTCGACACTTTTAATGACTTTCATATTGAATTCTTCAGCAGTGTGCTGAGTAAACAAACCTATTTTTGTTGGTTTTTCTATGTTCAGGATGAAGGATTTATTTCCTTTATCCTCCAATTTGAGATTTATGTGTTCTCCATATGGAATAGTATTTCCAGGCTCTAAAGTATTAGCTTTTTCTGCATAAAGTCTTACGGAGGATTCAGCCCCATCTTTAAGTTCCTCCTCATTCTCTCCTTGGTTAATGAGGGCTACTAGGGACATTTCTGGATCGGGTCCTTCTTCTAGCATTAATTCATATTTACCGGCATCAAGATCGTAAACACCTGTCCATTCAAAAGGATATTCTGGTTCAAGAAATGTTGGTCTGCGTTTAAGGATCTGATCAAGATCAAATGCACTTAGATTTAAGACTGTTTCAATGGGTACTTTGGCATTCTCGGCTCGAATAATTCTAGTCATTCGGTTCATATCTCTCAATCTCGATTCAAGAGTATCTAGTGCATCATCAGAGACTAAATCAGTTTTATTAAGGACGAGAACATCTGCAAATGCCACTTGTTCTGAACTTTCGTCACTCCTGCCTAGCTGTTGATCAATATGTGCAGCATCAACTAAAGTCACAATTCCATCAAGAGTAAATTCAGAACTAATCTCTTCATCCATGAAAAAAGTCTGAGCAACTGGGCCTGGATCTGCTAATCCTGTTGTTTCTACTAAAACATAGTCAAACTTATCTCTTCTTTTCATAAGGTTGCCAAGGACTCTTATTAAATCGCCGCGAACAGTACAACAAATGCACCCGTTTGACATCTCAAATACTTCTTCATCGGCATTAATTACGAGACCTTGATCTATACCTACTTCACCGTATTCATTCTCAATTACGGCTATTCTTTTCCCGTGCTCTTCACTTAAAATTCTATTAAGCAAAGTAGTCTTCCCTGAACCTAAGAATCCAGTGAGGATGGTTACGGGAACTTTATCTTTGATGCTCATTTACTGATTTTTACTAAATAAACAATAGTTTAATAATAGTAATAATAAGAAATGAAAACCGTTTTTATTAGAAAAATTTAATCTGAAAGTTTGTACCATTCAGACTCAAGATTGGAGCCAGATTCTTTATCACAGCTTCCACCTAATGAATCAACAATTGTACAAGTATTGTGAACAGCTACTGAAACCGTATTACCATCCATCATCAATCCATCAACGAATATTTGATTAGAAGCTAAAGGAACTGAACTTTGTCTACTTAAGTTCCTTAATAACTTAGATGCTGGAATTTGTTCAGGAAATATTGCCTGAACTTTCTCTTCATCTAACATTTTTAAAGTAGAACTTATGTTGTCTGGCCTTAAGCTTGAGGAGTCTCCAAGAAAGTCAAGTAAACTAATGGTTTCAAAACCGAATGCATCCCCGTAGTATTCCATTGCTTTGTGTTTAGAGACAATTACTCTGTTTTCCTCAGGAATAGAACTTACTTGTTCAACGATCCAACTATCTAAGCCTTCTAAGAGAGAATCAGCTTTTTCGAATCTTTCATTAATTAGTTTTCTGTCACCTCTATTAAAAACTGAAATATCCTTCTTTAAACTTTTGCTTATAAGATCTCCCATTTTTATGATGTTATGCGGATCATGCCATACATGTGGATCTAGACCTCCATGGTCATGATGATGATGCCCCTCACCTTCGTCTGGAACTTGTGCTATTGGTTCTACATCACTATTTGAAACATCTTTAAAAAAGTGTTGAGTTGCTTCAAACTCAAAAGGCATGTGTTCAGTAAAAAATATATATTGACCATCTTCTTTGATATCTACGTTAAAAACAGTACTTTCTTTTCTTTGATCAAAGTTAAGAACAAAAGCTTTATTACTTGCTATCAAAGTACCATCATTTTTTCTGCTTATTGAGTCTTTAGATCCTAATAATTCTTTAGCTAAATCTTCAGACCCTTCTATGTCATTAGATTTGAGAATTACCATCTTCATTGCAGGATCTGCATATTCGCCATCGACTTTTTCAAATGACCATTTGTAAGAACCTTTAGAAAGTTGAAATTTGCCTGCCCATTCGAAAGCACCTTCAGCATGATCACCATGTCCTCCATGGTCTGAATGATCATCATGACCTCCATGATCAGAATGATCATCTACTTTAGCTGAATGTTCAGAATGATCGTCATGTCCATCATGGTCTGAGTGATCATCATGACCTCCATGATCAGAATGATCATCTACGTCTATTGCACTAACACCTACAACAACAGTATTCTTTTTATTTTCCCAATTTCTCATACTTGGTGTCATTTCTTTACCAAGAGTAAATACTTTATCTGCGCTATTTAGTAATTGAGCTTGCCTTGGATTGATCTTTAAGTCATGAACATCTTGTTTTCTATCTACTAAGCATGTAACTTTGTCAGATGGTAATGCAATTGATTTAACTAAATCACAAACTAGTGGTTCTACTGCTACATATGACTTTTCTTTAGCCATAACATCCTGCCCAAAACCAGAAAATATAATTGTTCCTGCGATTACGGAATTTTTAATAATTGATTTACTCGAACCTTTTTTATTTGTTAAAAGTCTTTTAAAAATTGACATGAAAAATAATTAAATACTTAAAAATGATAATCATTTTCATTATCTCTGACAAGTGAAGGTATCAAATGTTATGAAAATAATACGCAACTTGTATTATTGGTAAGCTTGTAAAGTGACTTTTTTAAAAGATTAATTAATGGCTACTTTAGTCGCTGAAAATTTAACCTTTGCATACGCAAAAAAAAGTAAGCCAGTTTTGAATAAGGTATCTGTTGAGATTAAACCTGGAACTCTAACAGCGTTAGTTGGCCCAAATGGCGCAGGTAAATCAACTCTTTTGAGAATTTTGCAAGGACAAAATACTCCAGATAAAGGCGAAATAAAAATTGATGGTGAAAATTTATATAGATCTAGAGCTCTTGTGGCACTAATGCCTCAAAGAAGTTCTATGAATTGGAAGTTCCCCATCACAGTTGAAAAATTGGTATCTCTTGGTCAAATAAAGTATTCAAAATCAAGGAGTAATAACCCATTTCAAATTAAGACTCTTCTAGCATATCCTAATTCTTGGATTAATAAATGTTGTGAACTAGAGGCGACAATGCAGAGAGTAGGCATTGCAAGTTTGGCGAATAGAAGACTCGATTCTCTTTCAGGAGGACAGCAGCAAAGAGCTCTATTAGCAAAAACTCTTATGTCCCCGGCAAAAATATTTCTTTTAGATGAACCTTGCGCAGCTTTGGACCCACCTGCAAAGGAGGATTTTCTTAAAATTGTTCGTCAACTTGCCGATGCCGGACTTTCTTTGCTCGTAAGTAGCCATGATTGGGGCGATTCTTTAAATAACTATGATCAAGTAATCGTTCTTGATAAAAGTGTTTTGGCAGTTGGTAGTCCTGACCAAATACAAGATAAATTAGAGGCAATAAACATTAGCTCTATAAACGAAAATAATTTCTGTGATTAGATAATGTTCCTTTTTAATTCTGAGCTTGATAACAGTTTTGGCAAAGCCCGAAATATTCGAGGGTATGAAACAATAATTGGAATTTCTTTGGATTTGTTTTGGGGGTATGAATATCTTTTACCGGGCATCCTTCCATTTTTGATGTCTCACCACATTGAACACAGGTCAAATGATGAATATCTCTATCTACGGGAGTGTAAAGAACCTCTCCAGTTGGGAGATGTCTAGAACGTATTAAGCCATGCTTTATCAGAACTTGAAGATTCCTGTAAACAGTCGTCAGTCCCATAGCCTTTCCTCTTTCTATCAATTGTCTATGCAACTCTTGACCAGTCAATTCATCCTCGCATTTATTAAGTTCTTCAAGAAGTTGTTCTTGTCTTTTGGTAATGTCAGACTTAGTTACCATTGTTTCCGAAATCTTTTTTTGTCTCGTATTTTTGATCATACCGAATCATTCGAATAATGTCTTTTATTAATAACAATTGGTGGCTGGTCCCATTAATAATAACTATATTCTCTGGGATTTTATGCCCAGCTATGGGAACTGTATTAATCACTCATAAGAGATTATTACAAGTTAATTTAATCTCTCATTGTGTGTTGCCTGGACTTGCTCTTGCATTAGCGCTTGGAATTCACCCCTCAATTGGAGGTGTTATAAGTGGTCTTTTGGGCTCAGTAATTGCGGAAAGTTTAACTAATAGAAAAAGTGAAAATTATGAAGCAGTTATGAATACTATTCTCGCTGGAATGCTTGGATTTGGGGTCCTTATAATCCCTTTACTCGGAATAAGGATTGATTTGGAGGCAGTATTATTTGGCGATTTATTGACAGCAAATTTTGGAGATTTACTTAGAACAATAATTGCTTTTTTAGTATTTATACTTTTAATGACTTTTGGATATGAAAAGGTTGTTTATGTGGGATTGGATCCAGAAGGTGCATCTGCGAGCGGTATAAACGTTTCTTTATTAAATCTTGCTTTGAGTTTTACGACGGCATTAGTAATTGTTAGTTCAATGTCAGCGGTGGGAGTAATTCTTGTAATTGCTCTTCTTTCGACGCCAACTTTGTTAGGGCTAAATAAGGCTCATAGTTTAAGAATTGCAATGATGAGGTCTTCATTTTTTGGATTATGCATCTCACTTCTTGGATTTATTCTCTCTATAGTCTTTAATCTTTCGCCTGGGCCTGCAATTAGTGTTATTTGTGTCGCATCTCTTTTGATTCCTAAGCTTCGCAAATAATTAAATCTTAAATGTCCAATCAGAGTTTAATGCTTGAGCCTCAGGATTGTTTTTTAAAGCTACTTCCATAGCCTCTTTTTTATTATTAGCTATAACAACTTCATCAAATTCCTTTCCATTTTTTTTGAGACTTACTTTAAAACGCATAAAAATTATTTAATTAATCAAAAGTTAACCACTAAGCAACTAGATTTAAATACTTTTAAAAGTTAATTGATGAAATAAAAACTTTAGTTATTCTGAAGTTTTTCTACTACAGATTCTTTCTCAATCTTAGCTACATCCTGTAATCCATTAGCATCAAACCAAGGAGCATTTTCCCAATTAAATCCTTCCCCAAAAGTATTATCGGGAGCAGCTACATACCAGTGACATGACGAATCGGGAACATCTACAGCACATTTTGACCAGTCAGCTTCCCATTGTGGAACTTGTACCCACATTACAGATGCTAATAAAAAAGAAAAAATAATATTCATAATTATCGGTTAGCAAAATTTTGAAAGATTTTTTTCACATTCTTTCTTTCTTTTCTTCCAATAATTTTCAAGTATTTGATATTTATGCTTATTTTTAAATTGACTTAAATGAATATTCTTCTGTTTAAGAACTGAAGTGTTTTTGATTTTCATGACTCAAGCTGTCAATGTAGATCATATTTAAGACATTTTATAGATTTTTTGAAGTGAATTTATACTTAATTTTTGTCCTGCTTTTGTGTAGGTAAGTATTTTTCGGGATTATTTTCAATATAAGTAAGCGAATATTTGACAACACAGACTATTACTGAAAAAAGAGCAATTGCCGAAATAATAAAAATGATTTTTTTGTAAATGATTTTCATGAAATTTTTATGTTTTTGATTATTTTTTTCATCAACGTCCAATTTTTCTGAAAGATTTAAATTATTAGTAATTTATACTGTAGCCTTTTAAATTACCTACGGAGTAGATTAAATACATCAGAAACTCCTCACACACTTTTTTCTGATAACTCTAAAAGTACTCGGCCGCAAAGTTTGAGTACTTTTTGTGTTTTTTGAGATGTGACAGTTAAAATAGAGGTCTATTAAGCATTACATATTTTGAATTTAGATGTGATATTAAGTAAGTGTGTAGGAGGAATTGATCTATTTCAGTGGAAACAAGGAAACACTTGAATTAAATCAATTTTAAAAGATCTCTCTTTGAGGGGTCTTTTTTTTTTGGGATTATTAGAAATAAATATTAAATTCTGAATATAAAAACATATATGCTTTCTTCCAAAATAATTAGTTCCTCATTACAAATTATAAATATAATTCGTTAGATTATAAGCTGTTAAATTCTTCTGTTAATGAAAATACTTTTTTTAGCAATTTTAATTTGTTCAAGCTTTTTATTCCCTTCTTCATCATTTGCTTCACATATAGAACTAAAACCTTGTGTAGAGATTGCTCATTGTGTACGAGAAGAATGGGAGGTTAATAATATTGAGAAACCTTTTGAAGAGATTAAAACATTTATCGAAAACACTCCAAGAACTGAGATTGTAGAAATAGATGGCGATTATCTTCATGCTGAGGCAACCAGTAAATGGATGAAGTATGTAGACGACTTAGAAGTATCCTTTCTACCTGAATCAAACATCTTATCAATAAGATCAGAATCAAGAGTTGGAGAAAGTGATTTGGGAGTGAATCAAAAAAGAGTTGATTTACTAAAATCTAAAATGTTTTAAGATAAAAAGTAAAAAAAATAATTTATTTTTATTGTTTTTTGTATAACTTTTCCATTTTTAAAAAAAATTAGCAGATAAAAAAGTGATAATTGTCATCATGCCTTGATAATGGCAAATTTATTAGATTTTCTCTGAAAAGATGATCATAAATTTTATATATTTATTGTTATCTAGTTTTGTTTTTTTCTGGTTTTATAGAAATATTAAAAAAAATGGAGTTAAATGGATAATCAAAGGTCTTTTGCAAATTGGAATATTGGTATTATTCATTGGAGGGTTTTTCAAAATATTTTTCACCTTACCCCCTAATTTATTTATAAAAATATTTTTTCTTATTATTTATGCATGGTGCACTGTTGGAATAAATGTAAATTTCATGATCCCTTTGATTAGTTTGATTGACCAAAAAATAGTTAAAAAATAAAACTAAAAAATGCCTTAATTCTCAGTACAAAAATAAATCTATTTCCTTAATCTGCAATATTAAAATTTATAGGATTTATTTTTTTCCATTTGAAAGTCTTTTTCTTGTATACCTAGTCTTTAATGCCAAGTCTGTCATTATGTATATTCCAAATAAAAGAAGGACTATTCCAATAAAGTATTTCATTATATTTTTTGTAATTACTATGTTAGAGATTTATCATTATGCCAACTAATTTTAATATCTATTTCTTGAGATAAATTTCTTGTAACTGGACATTCTTTGGAAGCTTTTTTCAAAAAATCAATAGTTTTATTAGAAGTGTTCTCTGGTATAAAAATATCTATTATTAGTTCTTTTATCTTCCTCTCGCTATGTTGTGTCATTACTTTTTCAATATTTAAATATATACCTTTCAAATCAAATCCTTTCGATTTAGCTTTGATTGCCATAATGGTTAGCAGGCAAGTACCTAGAGATGTCGCTAATAAATCAGTTGGGGAAAAACTTTCACCCTTACCGCAGTGATCTAAAGGTGCATCAGTTCTAACAAGACTTCCAGATTGTAGATGAATAGCCTCACAGTTTAAATTTCCTAAATAAGAACATTTAACTTTAGTCATTTTAGAAAAATTAAATTAGGAAAATATTATTAATAAAAATTTATGGAACATAACAAGATTATTGATGAGAAATTTTTATTTGCATATTAGTGGAGTATTAAGGAAATTCATCATTCAAGTTTTGAAATCAGTTTTTATATCCATATTCCTCTAAGCAATACTCAATTAATTCAATTGATTTATTAAGAGTTCTTTTATTTTTATTTTCTAGATCGAAACATTCATTTAAAACACGTATAGATTCATTTAAAAATGATTCTTGTTTATTTTTTATATCTTTAACTTGATTTATATAAATTAATTTTTTAACCCCAATTAGGGAAAATATGATTATTGATATTGTAAAAATTGCTATTTTGAATTTATTCATACAATTTGTTATTACAAATATTTTAATTTATTTAATATCTAAAACTTTACATAGCTTATAAAACTAAGTAATTACATATGTAGCTGCTGTTATTCCAATGGCAGTAATTGAAATGAAGATGTATGGAACAACCTTTAAAGGTATATATAGATTATTTTTAGACATAATTAGAACCTTTATACAAATAATTACATTCCCTTTAAACTTTATAAGTCTTCAAATATACAAATTAATTTACTTTGCATAAATTCAATCCTTTTAAAGATTAACAAATTTATATTCATTGAATTTTCATTAAATAAAGTATCTCTAAATCTTGTCTTGAGTCCGATATTTTTCTTTTTAAAAAGATTAATTCTTTTTGGCTCATTTTTGATTCTTTAATCATCAATTCTGCTTGTTCAATAGCATGTTCTATATTTCTAATTTTAATTTCTCTTATTGAGGGATCATCTTTACATGCTTTTTTAGTATTCGCATCTAACATGTGTACAAAAAAATCACCTTGAATATAATCTAAATTAAAACTTCATTATGCTACAACCGCAAATTTAATTAAAATAAATTATTATTAAGCTTAAGAACTTTATCCTTAGCTAACCCTCTCTTCAATTGATCGAGTGGGTTTTTTTTATGGTGTAATATACTCCTAGCATTTACTATTAATTTGGAAGATTCAAAACTTAATCCTGAGGAAAATAATTCAATCGAATCGTCTCCCAACTTGAATGAAGACAATAAAGATCTTAATGAGGGGAATAAAAAAGAAGAAAATGTTAAGGCATTTACAGAATTTCTAGAAAAAGCAAGTAATCAAGATTCTTCAGAAGAAAAAGTAAAACTTAATTCTGATAAACAAAAACTAAAAATTGACAAATCACTTTTTAAAAGATTTCTTAATAATGGATTTGATGGCATTTCAACTAATCCAAACTATAAAATGTTGGCATTATTAATAGTCCTTTTAATTAATCTGTCTCTATTTTTTGTAATTGGCAATATGGGTAAAGCGTTTTTAAGAAATGCAGGAATTATGGGCTAAAAATTATTTATTTCTTTTTGGATATTCATCTTTACAATTTTGATTCTTCAAATGAAACTGTGATATTTTCTTGTCAAATTAATATTTAAATAAAATTTGGATAATAAAGAGCCAGAAAATCCAGTAGTTTATCTCTCTAATTTAGTAAAGAAATTAGATGTAAAAAACAGAAATGGTTTAGTAGCCTTAGCAATAGTGAACGTTTTAGTGATTCTTTTATTTAAATTTTATTTGAAAGGATCTGGATTATTATCTTGAATTTAACTGCTGGTAGTATTATTCAGTGTTTTAATTAATCATTAGAGATTGAATTTGAATTCAACAAAGAAATTGAAGGCCTTATATAAATAAAAATAGACCCATACATATCCTGCATAATTCTCATTTCATCGTCTAAATATACAATTGAAACCTGGCAATTTGGAGATTCTTTATTCCAAGGTAACTTATTCCATACCTCTTTAACTGGATACCATCTATCCATAAGTAATTCACTAAATAATGGAATCTTATTAAGTCCATCAACTTTGGAAACTTTTGTCTTTTGTAAGTTCATATCAAGTAAATTATTTCTTAAAGCTAAATCACTTGCTAGGGTTATTACTCTTCCACCAAAAGTAGGCAATAGTTTGAACCAACCTAAGAAAGGAATAGTTGTAAGTCCAAATATTGTAGTGTCAAAAGTAGATATAAATTCTTTTTCTTCAAAATCAATCTTTTGAGCAATTCTCCCAATAGTTGATATGCCAAAGGATCCTACTTGCAATTGATGTAATTTAAAAAAAAGATTACTTTTAAATTCATCATTTAATGCCTTTTCAATAGCAAGGAAGAAAGGAGAACTTCGAAATAATTCAACATTAGAAAAAATCAATTCCCACTCTCCAGACAATAATTTTTCTGATACTTCAAAACTAAAGTCTTTAAGAGACTCAATCAATTCATCCATTTCATTAGCTTTTTCCTCATACATAGGAGAAATTAATTTATTTAATCTTTGCCCTCTATCTGTAACAGCAGCTATTTTATATATATTTGACTTTATCTCTCCAATTTCTTTCATAAATCCAATACAAGAAATACTAATTAATCTTAGGAACTTAATTTGTTATTGATGACAATTTTAATAATGCTGGTAATAAAATCAATTAATATTCTCCCCACCTTTTACCAATATCAAAACCCCATTCAGTGGTTAATTTAATTACTTCATCATGATTCTTGCATTTTGAAAGGGATAACTTTTTACTAGGATTATTTTTTATTAGCTCAGCAATTTGATTAAGTTGCTCTATTTTTTTTAGAAAATTATTTAGATCTTTATCTGACATTTATCTAGGAATTAAATTTTTGATCATAAGTAAATATGTAATAAAGAACCCAGGCAACACAAATAATAAGAATTGCAATCATTATATTTACTGACCAAACTACTTCTATCATGCAATTTTTTTATATATTTTTAATATATCCAAAATTTAAATTAAATTAACCGTTAATAATTTAAATCTAGAACAATACACTACTACTACTAGCTATATAGAATAGTCATAAATAGTTTAAAAATTATGGGAGAAGCTAAGAGAAGGGAAGAGTTAGGCTTACCACCTAGAGAAAAGAAAAAGGAAAAACAAACATCGAAAAATCAACTAAACAAAATTTTAAATAAATATCCTTATTTACCATTTATTTTAGGTTTTTCATTACTAGCAATATTAATTATCGATTTAGTTAATTACTACAAGTAGATATATTAAAAGGGATACTTTTAGCAGAAGAGAAAATTATTTTCGCAATTGCGAAATTATTTTTCCATAATAAAAATAAAACTCATGAAACCGATTAACACCTCATGCTCCTTAATTTTAGGTGTACTAACTTTGTTTTCAATATCTAGTGCAAATGCAGGCGGCTGCAGTTCTCATACTGAGAACAAGGCAGAAATTGAATGCTTGTCTGATGATAAAAAATGTATAGAAGCGAAAGGAAAAGAATCACTATATAAAGTTGAGGCCTAAATGTTTGATAATCTTGGAACTGCTCTAGTACAGGCATTAGGATTCTTTGCTGTTTTTGGTTTTTTTGTATATCAAACTTTATTCGCAGATAGCAAACCCAAAAATTCAAAATCAAATCCTAAAAAAACAAAGATTTCCAATAAAAAAGAATCAATTAAAAAAGAAACTAAAAAAGGCTTATTTAACAGAAAATCTAAACCTGTTGAAGAGAATTTAACAGTCCAAAAAATGGGATTATTTGGCAGAAAAAAAGAAGTTATTAAAGAAGAGATTAAACCAAAGAAAAAAGGTTGGTTTAAATAAGTAAAGGTACTTAAACTCTTTTTTGATGTCTTTTATACAAAAACTTTTTTTAGTAACTTTATAATTTAAATATGATTATATCCAAAATGAACCATAGAGAAATCACAAAAAAATATAGCGAGTTACTTAACAAGGCTGAGTTTGCTACTGGCCGTAAGGAAGTTGTAGGTCTTTTAAAAAAAGCTGCCAAATTGAAATCTCAGATTGAAATCAATTAATTAGATCCTAAAATTAGTTTAATTCTAAATGTAAAAAATTTTTTTAAATAAGTTTTTACATGAGATAATCTGCATAGATTATTTTTCTTATGAATAAAAAAGGTTATACAACCGAAAGCGGTGGTAGACAAAATGGTTTTGCAATTGAACCAGAAATTAACCCCATATCAGAAGGCGAATCAAGGAAATCCATATTTTTATTTATTGGAATATTATTACCTTTTCTAATAGGCGGTTTTTATTATTTAAGGACTCTGAATATATTCTGATATTTTATAAGCCATTTTTAGCAATATATTCTTCTGAGCTTACTATATCTTGCATTAAGCTCTCTGATGAAGGATTAAATCCATTTTGCTCTAAAAAAGATTTAACCTTGTCAAATTTTTGCTGAATTTTTTTTGTATATGGAGTTGTCATCAAATAATCATCTTTTTCTGTTGAATAGTTCATTTGATTAACGGATTACTTTTACAATTAAATTTTGCAAAATATGCTATTGCTAGTGAAGTTATAAATATTACATAAATAATTTAATAGTAATAAATACTTATAAGTTGTTTGTTTGAGGTCGATATTGGTTGATTTTTTTAAAGAGTACTTATAGTAACTAGTTCCATTAAATTTCTGGACTGCAGATATTTTTGAAATACTTCAGAATAAAATGCTTTTTTAGCGGCAAATTTTGATTCGAATTCAATTACTAATCCAAGCTGCCCTCCATCCCATTCATTTGAGGTTGAATCTTGAATTAAATCTCTTTTTAATATTACTCCTCCTACAGATTTAATCCAAGGTAATACTGTTCTTATATATTCCAGAAATAAATCGGCATTTGGAATTGAAATTTTCTTTAGCCAATAGCTCTTTGTCATCAAATCAACATATTCTGGGTAGAATATAGCACATCGAGGTAAGTATTTATCCTTATCTATATAACTCCAGAATTTATTAAATGGAAGCCGAAAATGATTTATTAAATTTACTTCTTAAATCTCCAAATTCAGAGGGTATACGCACTATTGCCGAACAACTTGAAATTGATCATAATTTTTCCTTTAGCAAAGATAGTAATAATTTACAGGGTGTTTGGGAGCTTAGGTGGAGTAGTTCTAATAGTCCTTTTTTAAAATATTCTCCTTTTATTGATAACCTTCAAATTCTTGATCCCTTAAATTTAAATGGTCTTAATTTACTTAAACCTAGAGGAATAAGATCAATTATTGGGACTGGTATTTTGATAAGACTTAATTACATAAATGAAAAAAAAATTGGAGTCAAATTTACACATGCTGGTGTTATAGGTCCTAAATTTGCAAGAAAAAATATAAGGGCTATGAAGGAAATAAATAATGAACAAATAGGATGGTTAGAGATAACTTATTTAAGTAATAAGCTTAGAATCTGTAGAGGTGATAAAGGAACTTTATTTGTTTTAAGAAAAATAAATTCACCGACTTTATACAAGAATTTCAAGGAATTTATTAAAATATATTAAAGTACAAATTAATTCTTTATCCAAATAAACTTTAGTACGAAATAAATTGGCAAATATTTAAATGATTCTTTAGGTATTTCATAACTTAAGAATTTTAGTGCTTCTTCTAACCAGTAACCAATATCAAATCCAAAAAGAATTTTTTGTGCAAAAAACCAAAATTCTTTATCAAATATAATTCTGAAGTTTAAGTAAATATATTCCCAATGAAAGGTATTCCAATATTGGGTTAAAAATGAGGATAAAATAAGCCAAAGTGATATAAATAGAAAACTTTTAAGAAATTTATAAAATTTTTTCATATACCAGCAACTGTCTTATTAAATTTCAAATATCTCTTATTATTATTTGGATCAAATTTTATTTCCATGAAATATATTCAAAAAGATATAAAAATATTGAGAAAATAGTAAATTTTCGTGGCATTAATAATCTATTCTTCTTTTTTTAGATTCTGTGCCTTTAGATTTTTATTCTTAAGAAAAAATCCTAAAAACAGAAAAACAAAATATATTAGTAAACTTATGCCAAAAATTAAAACTATCTTTGAAATATCCATAAATGATTTTTTTTTATAAATTACAGCATTTTTTGCAAAGTTTTATCTATGGTAATGATTTTTCATTTATCACGATAACGAGTCTCAATTATTAAGCTAATAATATTACTTAAATCATATGCAAGTAGCTTTTGCCTGGAGCCTATGTCTATCAGTTGGGGTTGTTTTATTATCTATTATTCCATTAACTATAGGGAGAGTTAAAGCAGGATATTCTGTTGAAAATATGTCTGCTCCAAGGGCTTTATTCGATGAATTACCTTCTTTTGGAAAAAGAGCAGTTTGGTGTCATCAAAATTGTTGGGAAAGTATTTCCTTACATGCACCAGCATGTCTTCTTTGTTTGATTACTTTAACTGACTCTAACATTGCAATAATTGCAGCATTGATTCATCCTATTTTTCGTTTTTTATATATTGGTGCATATGTATTTAATATCCCCACAGCTAGAGGTTTAATGTGGGCCTCAGGAATTTTTACAACACTTTTGCTTTACAAAGAGGGCTTAACTCAATTGATATAAACTATTTAAACAATAAACTTTTCTAAATCTTTTAATTGATATTCATTAATTAGTTCCACTTTATTTGATTTTGCTAGTTGATGAGCAGACTTTGTAAAGCCAGATTTTAAGACTATTATTGCATGTGTACCTTTCCAAAATAATTTACCAGCTGAAATTTCCTGAACTACTTTATTCCCAATGGCTTTTTCATCAAGAGGTGGATTGCCAATCCATTTTTTATAATCCTCGTTACCGTAAGCATCTATTTCCCTTAATCTGATCCTCTCCTCTAACAAATTGTATTTGTTCTCGTCTATTAAATTATTAATTGTTTGAATAAAGAAATTGGAATTTAAGGCATTATTTAATTTTAACTTTTTCTTTTTAATTTGATAATCTCTTACAATTATAAAAATTAAAAAAATGATAAAAATAAATAAAATAAAAAAATTTTTCATTAAAGATTTTTATTTTCTATCTAAAAAGTTTTTGTTTTTCTAATAACAAAATTATTTTTTGTTATTACTGAAGATTCATTTACTTCAAACCCATTAATTGCTGATATTTCTCCTTTTATGCCTTCTAATGTTAATTGCTCGATAATTCCTTTTATTACTTCATCCTCGACCAATTTTCTATCAATTCTTTCAGGTGTAATATCTGTAAGCCATTTTGAAGTCTTTTTTTTTACAACCTCTGTAGGGTTAGTTATTTTTAAGTAGATAGCCATTTTTTAAGTCATTCAGTTGAATTATAAGCATTAAATCTTCTTAACTTTTATTATTGTCATTACTTTCCCACTCAAGAAATTGAAAAACAAAAATTGCAAAGATAGAGAAAAATAATATAAACAACCCTAACCATCCTATAAATTTGTGCTCTGTAAAAAGATTTGTGAGCATTGATTTTTCTTGATATCTTGATTCCATTTCATATTGATAAGAATCAATAACTTGAAATATATTCATAATTAATAAATCGTTCAATTGGCGGATAATAATTTCAACCGTTTAATTTACTAAAGGCTTCAGATAGGAAATTTGGCCTTTTTCTTATTATAGAAAAATTCAGTTTATTTATTAAGACTAAATTGACTTCAGCAATCGTTAAGATTTCATTTTTCTTGTTATAAAATTTTGAAATTACATTAATCCTAGGACTTTTATTAATATTAAATTCGCTCTCGATTGTTATTTTTTCACCAAGAAATAAGGGAGATTTATATTTTATTGAAGTATTGATTAAAGGTAAATCTAAGCCATTTTTAGTCAGTTCGAAATAACTTATACCTACTTCTGAAAGTGCATTTATTCGACTTTCTTCAAGCCAATTAAAATATTTACCGTGCCACATAACGCCTGCATGATCTGCATGTTGAGGTAAAACAATTTTTTCTATTTTCCAAACTGGTTTTGAGTTCATCTTTTATTTAAAAAATATTTTTATTCAATGAAAAAACTTATTTTGATATTGTAGATTAATTTTGTTTATTAACATAAGAATCATCAAAACTATATTTATAAAGTTATGTTTAATCGTAAAAAAAGAAGTAGAAAAATGAAGAAGATTTTTCAATGGGAAGAATATTTAAATTGGAAAAATATGACAAAAGAACAGAAATTAAATTTCAAGAGGGCTTGCTTATTCCCCTTTCTCGTCTATATGGTTTATGTTTTTCTTAATCAAAACTCCTTGGCAATTCTTTTGTTACTGGGTCTTTATTTTTTAATTAGATTTAAAAATAGAAATAAGTTGGGAAGATGAATATTTTTTGATTTATATAGATTTGTTTTAAAATTATCTAGTTTTTCTAAATAACTCTACTGGCATATAACAATAGTATTAGTTAAATTTTTTTTATGAAAAAAATTGTTTTGTTTTTATGTATATTAGTTTTTTCAATATTTTCTAATGCGAATAATTTATTAGCAAAAGAAATTGAAAATAACATTAAAGATAATATTTCTAATGAAATTGAAGAAATTAAGCCTGATGATAAAAAAACTAATATTTCTAATTCTTCGGTAGAGGATATATTTGGTGATGAACAAACTTTTCCATTCGTTGCAGGTTTAGGGAAAAATGCAGCCCATTGATTTTAAGGTTATTGATAATGTAGAAAAAATTTTTTAATACTAATGAAAGGTCTTAGGGTCCTAGAACTTTCTGAAGCACTTAATGTTGATAGCGCTGATTTATTAGCTGTTTGTGCAATTCTAAAAATAAAAGCCACATCTAGATTAAGCATGCTTTCATTTGAAGAATGCAAAAAGATAACTGATTACTATGAAAATAAAAATTAGAATTTTTTATAAATTATTTTATTTTTTAATGTCTTTAATCATTGATACTAAAGTTGAATGAATTTCTTCTTCAGATATTTCATTTTTAAAATTGATAATTGCTGATTGGCCATCGTAATTGATTTTTATATAACTATTATTAATTTCTTCCATATAAGCATTCTCAAATCTTGATATCTTCCCATAATGAATAAGATATTTGTGCACTGAATCTATGTGATCATTGTTCATGTGATCACAAACTCTTTTACTTGTTTCTTTACTAATAATTTTCATTTAAAATATAAATTTGTTTTAAGCTAATATATTTTTTTCATTATTCAAAGTTTTAATCATTTTAATTATTAAATTTTTAACTTCATTTTTATCAACAGCTCTAACCAAATTATTTCTCAAATTTGATGCTCCATTAAAGTCTTTGCATGTCCATGAGATATGTTTCCTTGCAATTAGCAATCCGTGATCTCCTTTTTCTTTTATTAATTCATCAAGATGCTCAATAATTAAATATAGTTTTTCTTCTGTGTTTGGTGCTTTAAAATTTTTATTTTCTCTAAGGGCATAATCTATTTCTCCTATTTTCCATGGGGATCCTAAAATTCCTCGTCCAATCATTACACCATCAGCATTTGTTTTTTTTAAACAATTAAGAGCGTCATCTGGATTTTTGATATCTCCATTAGCAATTACTGGAATTTCCAACAACTGTTTAAGTCTCCCAATCATTTCCCAATCTGACTTGCCAGAAAAACCCTGTTTTCTAGTTCTTCCATGAAGAGTGATCATCGTTGCTCCCGCATCTTGAAGTTCAAGTAAGAAATCCTCTATATTTTCTTCTTTACTATCCCATCCGAGTCGTGTTTTTACTGTTACTGGAACCCTAACAGCTTTTACAACATTTTTGACTAACTCTATAGCAAGTTTTCGGTCTTTAATTAAAGCACTGCCTCCACCTTTCTTTGCAATTTTTTTTACTGGACATCCCATATTTATATCAATTAAGAAAGCTCCAGAGTCCTCAGCTTGTTTCGCAGCTTCAGAAACAGCATATAGCCTATTATCAAATATTTGTACTCCAATTGGACCTTTTTCTAAATCTATTTGATTGATTTTTTGTGTGCCATATCCTTTTTTAAGACTTGTGGCATTTATCATTTCTGTAAAAAGTAAAGAGTTTGGAGCCCATTTACGTACAAGTCGTCTAAAAATGTTATCTGTAACTCCTGCTAATGGCGATAGCATGACCTTACTCGTAATTATCCTGTTAACTCCCCTTCCTTTTAGCCTTATATTTGAAGACATATAATATAAAATTTATTTTATCTTTCTTTATTATAAATTCAGATATGGAGTTGATATTATATTTTCTATTTATTTTTTAATTTATAAGAAGTGCTTTTGCTTAAATAGGCCTAATTGATTACTTTTTTTGCTAGTTTATGTGGAGTTGAAATTTAAAAGGGAAATTTTTTCTTGTTTATATTAGTATCTATTTTTCTTTCAATAATTATTTTTATTGCACCAGTAAATGTAAATTCAATGCAAAGTAATTTAGATTTATCAAGTGCTCAAACTTCTGTAGGCAAAAGATTTGCTAAAGTTTTTTGTGATGCTAAAAGGGAAGGTTTAGATTCTGATTTTGCTAGTGAATATGCTTTGAATAATACATATTTGAAATTTGTAGCATTTCCAGATGATGACGAATATTTGGCTGATTTATGGAGTTTCACCCATAATAATATATTAGATAATTGTGGTGAATTTGTAGATATAAATGATTTAAAAGACTTAGAGATTTTTTTTAAAGAAGAAGGTTTAATTGCATCGAATAGGGAACTCTATTTACCAACTTTTGAGAATAATTAGATTAAATTTTTAGCATGTACTAAAATATAATTAGAAAATGAAATTTTATGAAACTATTTGGTTTAAATTCACCTGAAATATTCATAATATTAGTAATTTTGCTTTCAATTTTAGGTCCAAAAAGAGTTGAAAAAGGTTTCTTATTATTCAAAAAACTATTAAAGTTCCTCT